>NZ_JBEXDZ010000164.1:0-21774 GCF_040606085.1 Streptomyces sp. NPDC005485
TGGACCCGCTTCAAGAGGGATCGCTCGGGTGTCATATCCGCCTACGTGGTGATCTTCTTCTTCGTCGTGGCGATCGGCGCCCCGCTGATCTCCAATCCACCGCGGCGGGGGCGAGACCGGTGTCGAAGATGAAGGTGCGGGCCGCGTTGACCAGGTGGTCGATGACCTGTGCGGAGCCAAGGACGGCGCCGCCCTGGCTGCCGAACGACTTGGAGAGCGTGACGGTCACCACGACGCCCGGATCGCCCGCGAGCCCCGCCGCGTGCGGGGCGCCCCGACCGCCTTCGCCGAGGACACCGAGCCCGTGCGCGTCGTCGACGACCAGCCCGGCGCCGTGCTCCCGGCAGGCGTCCGCAAGGCCGCCGAGCGGGGCCGCGTCGCCGTCCACCGAGAAGACCGTGTCGGACACGACGACGGCCGGTCCGGTGCGGGTGCCGAGCGCCTTGCGTACGGCGTCCGGGTCGGCGTGGGCGACGACCTGGGTCGTCCCGCGGGCGAGCCGGCAGCCGTCGATGAGCGAGGCGTGGTTGCCCGCGTCCGAGACGATCAGCGAGCCGTGCGGCGCGAGCGCGGTGACCGCGGCCAGGTTGGCGGCGTACCCCGAGGAGAAGACGAGCGCCGACTCGAATCCGCAGAAGTCCGCCAGCTCGCGTTCGAGTTCCCCGTGCAGTTCGGTGGTGCCGGTGACGAGCCGGGAGCCGGTGGCGCCGCCGCCCCAGACGCGGGCCGCGTCCGCCGCCGCGCCGGTGATCTCGGGATGGCGGGCGAGGCCGAGGTAGTCGTTGCTCGCGAGGTCCAGGAGCGGGGAGTCGGCGGGGCGCGGCTTCAAGGTCCGTACGAGGCCTGCTCGACGGCGAAGACAGTCCTGCTCGTCGATCCAGCCGAACGGCGATCCCGCCATGTGTCCTCCGCGCCTCGGGTGTCTTGTTTTGTAGGCAGTTCACAGACCCTAGCGGCCCCCTCTGCCGCCCAGGATGTGGCAATACCCACACGTCGAACCGTCTCTGTTGTGCAAACTCTCCTTGGCCCGGACCGGTCGCATACGTCAGGATCGGGCCTCATGGACCTGCTGAACACGCTGGTGGACAAGGGGCTTCGGCGCGAGCTGCCGACCCGCGACGAGGCGCTGGCCGTACTGGCCACGTCCGACGACGACGTGCTCGACGTGGTGGCCGCGGCCGGCAAGGTGCGCCGGCACTGGTTCGGCCGCCGCGTGAAACTGAATTACCTGGTCAACCTCAAGTCCGGCTTGTGTCCCGAGGACTGCTCGTACTGCTCGCAGCGCCTCGGTTCCACGGCCGGCATCCTCAAGTACACCTGGCTCAAGCCGGACGAGGCCTCACAGGCCGCGGCGGCCGGGCTGGCCGGCGGCGCCAAGCGGGTCTGTCTGGTGGCCAGTGGCCGCGGCCCGACGGACCGTGACGTGGACCGGGTCTCCGACACCATCAAGGCGATCAAGGACCAGAACGAGGACGTCGAGGTCTGCGCCTGTCTGGGGCTGCTCTCCGACGGTCAGGCCGAGCGGCTGCGCGAGGCGGGAGCCGACGCCTACAACCACAACCTGAACACGTCCGAGGGGACGTACGGGGAGATCACGACCACGCACACGTACGCCGACCGGGTGGACACGGTCCAGAAGGCGCACGCGGCCGGCCTGTCCGCCTGCTCGGGTCTGATCGCGGGCATGGGCGAGAGCGACGAGGATCTCGTCGACGTCGTCTACGCCCTTCGTGCACTGGACCCCGACTCGGTCCCGGTCAATTTTCTGATCCCCTTCGAGGGCACCCCGCTCGCCAAGGAGTGGAACCTCACCCCGCAGCGGTGTCTGCGGATCCTCGCGATGGTGCGGTTCGTCTGCCCCGACGCGGAGGTGCGCATCGCGGGTGGCCGCGAGGTGCATCTGCGCACAATGCAGCCGCTCGCCCTGAACCTGGCCAACTCGATCTTCCTCGGCGACTACCTCACGAGCGAGGGCCAGGCCGGCAAGGCCGACCTGGACATGATCGCGGACGCCGGGTTCGAGGTGGAGGGCGCGGGCGAGATCACGCTGCCCGAGCACCGTGTCGCGGCGGCCGGCGGCTGCGGGTCGCATGCGGGCGCCGGTTGCGGGTCGCACGAGGGTGCGGGGTGCGGATCGCACGAGGGCGGCGGCGTGTGCGGCACGGCTGCCGTGACGGCTGCGGCTGCTCCGGCTGCGGCGGCGCCCACGGACGCGTCCGAAGCGCGTACGGATCTCGTCGCGGTACGCCGCCGGGGTGCCGGAACGGATCTCGCGCCCAATGCCTGACCTGTCCGTTCCCGAGCTGCTGGACCTCGACCGGCGGCACGTCTGGCACCCGTACGGGCCGATGCCCGGACGCCAGGAGCCGCTCGTCGTGGAGGCGGCGAGCGGGGTGCGCCTGCGGCTGGCGGACGGCTCGGGCGAGCTGGTCGACGGGATGTCGTCCTGGTGGTCGGCGATCCACGGCTACAACCACCCGGTGCTCAACGACGCGGCGCGCGGCCAGCTGGAGCGCATGAGTCATGTCATGTTCGGCGGGCTCACGCACGAGCCCGCCGTACAGCTGGCGAAGCGTCTTGTCGACATGTCTCCCGAGGGTCTGGAGCATGTCTTCCTCGCGGACTCCGGTTCGGTCTCCGTCGAGGTCGCCGTCAAGATGTGCCTGCAGTACTGGCGTTCGCTCGGCCGTCCCGCCAAGCAGCGGCTGCTGACCTGGCGCGGCGGCTATCACGGCGACACCTGGCAGCCGATGTCGGTGTGCGACCCCGAGGGCGGGATGCACGAGCTGTGGCAGGGCGTGCTGCACCGGCAGGTGTTCGCCGACACGCCGCCGGCGGCGTACGAGGAGTCGTACGCCGATCATCTGCGTGAGCTGATCGAGCGGCACGCCGACGAGCTGGCCGCGGTGATCGTGGAGCCGGTGGTGCAGGGCGCGGGCGGTATGCGCTTCCACTCCCCCGCCTATCTGCGGGTGCTGCGCGAGGCGTGCGACGCGCACGACGTGCTGCTCGTGTTCGACGAGATCGCGACGGGGTTCGGCCGCACGGGTGCGCTGTTCGCGGCGGACCACGCGGGCGTGACGCCGGACGTGATGTGCGTCGGCAAGGCACTGACCGGCGGCTATCTGACGATGGCGGCCACGCTGTGCACGGCCCGGGTGGCCGACGGGATCTCGCGGGGCGAGGTCCCGGTGCTCGCCCACGGGCCGACCTTCATGGGCAACCCGCTCGCCGCCGCCGTGGCCTGCGCCTCCGTCGACCTGCTGCTCGCCCAGGACTGGCAGACCGAGGTCAAGCGCATCGAGACGGGGCTGCGGGAGGGGCTGGCGCCGGCGGCCGACCTGCCGGGCGTCCGGGACGTCCGCGTCCTCGGCGCGATCGGTGTCGTCCAGCTGGACCACGACGTCGACATGGCGGCGGCGACGAGGGCGGCGGTGCGCGAGGGCGTCTGGCTGCGGCCGTTCCGCGACCTCGTCTACACGATGCCGCCGTACGTCACGGGCGACGCGGACGTCGCCCGGATCACGCGCGCAGTGTGCGCTGCCGCGCAGGAAGGCTGAGCCGGAGTGTCGGTACTGGTGATCACCGGAACGGGCACGGAGGTCGGCAAGACGATCACGACCGCCGCCGCCGCGGCGGCGGCGGTCGCCGCCGGACGCTCCGTGGCCGTGCTCAAGCCCGCCCAGACGGGTGTACGACCGGACGAGCGCGGCGACGCCGACGAGGTGGTCCGGCTCGCGGGCCCCGTCGCGGCGCGTGAACTCGCGAGGTATCCCGAGCCGTTGGCGCCCGGGACCGCCGCGCGCCGGGCCGGTCTCGCGCCGGTGCGGCCGAAGGAGGTGGCGGAGGCGGCCGCCGAGCTGGCGACCGCGTACGACCTCGTGCTGGTCGAGGGCGCGGGCGGTCTGCTCGTCCGCTTCGACGACGAGGGCGGCACGCTGGCCGACGCCGCCCGGCTGCTGTCCGCACCGGTGCTGGTGGTTGCCGCGGCGGGGCTCGGCACGCTGAACACGACCGAGCTCACCGCCCATGAACTCCGCGCCCGCGGGCTCGACTTCGCGGGCGTGGTCATCGGCAGCTGGCCCATGTCCCCCGACCTCGCCTCCCGTTGCAACCTCGCGGACCTCCCGGCGGTGGCCGGGGCCCCGCTGCTCGGCGCGGTGCCCGCGGGGGCCGGAGCCCTGCCACCCGCCGACTTCCGCAAGGCGGCGGCGAGTTGGCTGGCCCCGCGGCTCGGCGGGACATGGGACGCGGAGGCGTTCGCGGCGCGGGAAACACGGCAGACGTAAGGGCGGCGTCATGGGCACGGGCTACGAGCACGAACATCTGCTGCCGCTGGTGAAGGCGCTCCTCACCGCCGGAAACCGGCTGCAGCCGCACCCGGCCACCGACCAGCCCTTCCGGCCCAGCCAGGGCGGCCCTTACTGCCCTTTGGTCGATCCGATCGACTTCGACGTCGTCAGAGACCTTCCCCGGCGGGCCGAAGTGCTGCTCGACGAGGACAACGACGCGATCTTCTGCCGGCATTGCTGGGCAATGATCTACGGCGGCGACCACGTGCACGAGACGCTGTTCCAGCGCCGCTGACACCGGCTCTCACCCCCCGTCCTCCCCCACCTGCCCCAGCAGCCGCACCAGCTCGATCCGTGAGCGGATGCCCAGCCGGGTGAAGACGCCGCGCAGGTGGTGGTCGATCGTTCGTGGACTCAGCAGCAGACGGCCGGCGATTTCCCGGTTGGTGGCTCCGTCGGCGGCCATACGGGCGACCAGGAGCTGCTGGGCGGTGAGGCGGCCGGCGAGGTCGTCGGCGCCGCGCGCGGGTGCGGCGGGTTCGCCGAGGGCGCGCAGTTCGGCGCGGGCCCGGGCCGCGCAGTGCGGGGAGCCGAAGTGCTCGAAGGCTTCGAGGGAGCTGTGCAGCCGGTCGCGGGCCTCGGTGCGCCGGCGCAGCCGCCGCAGTGCGCCGCCGAACAGCAGCTCCGTGCGGGCGCGTTCGAACTCCCGGGTGCCTACGGCATGCAGGTCGAGTGCGGTGCGGTAGTGCTCGACGGCGTCCTCCCCGGGGGCGAGGAGGGCTCGGCAGCGGGCGCTGAGGGCCAGGTCGTCGGGGCTGCGGACGGTGCGTGCCCAGTGGTCGTAGTCGGCGTGGGCGGCCACCGCGACCCGGGTGTCGCCGGTGTGGACGGCGGCTTCGACGTAGAGCGGGGTGGCGAGGTGGCGGATGGCCCGGTGGCCGTGTCCGGGGCCGTATCCGGCGAGCGCCCGCAGCCGGGCGGCGAAGCGGCCGGCGGTGAGGTCGAGGAAGGCGAGGGCGAACAGCGACAGCGCGGCGGGCAGGCCGAGTCCGCGGGCCAGCGCGTATGCGCGGGCGGCCTCGGCACGCTCCCGGCAGACCTCCTCCTCGCCCGCGACGGCCGCGAACAGGGCGAGGGCAGCCTGCAGATGGCAGGCGCCGTTGTCCTGGCCGGTGGCGTACGCCTGCCGCAGCGCCTCCAGTGCCCCGGCCTCGGCGGCGCGCGGACGTCCGGTCCAGAAGTCGGCGTAGGCCCGGAACTCCATGGCCTGCGAAACGGTGACCGTCTCGCCCCTGGCCCTCGCCGCGGCGGCCGCCCGCACCGTGGCGGTGGCGGCTGCGGTGTGGTCGCCGAGCATCAGCGCCGCTATCCCGGAGTGGATCAGCAGGGTGGGGTCGCCGCCGGGGCCGCAGCGTCCTGCGGTCGCCCGGAGTGCGCTGCGCGCGTCGTCGTAGCGCCCCTCGAAGGCTGCCGCGAGTCCGCCGAGCGTGCCGGGCGGCGCAAGCCCGAACCGGTCGGCGACGGCGGCCGCCTCGCGGCATCGGCGCAGGTCCCCGGTGTAGATGACGGCTTCGGTGGCCCGGGCGAGCAGGTGCACGGCTGTGTCGGGACGGTCCGCGAGGGCGCCGTCGCCCGCGAGGCGGACCGTCGCCGTCAGCAGTGCGTCGAACGCTTCCGCGGCGTTCCCCGCGCGTAGAGCGAGCAGTCCGCCGAGGGCGTCGTCGTCGGTGCGGGCGACGAGGCGGCGGGCGCGGTCGCCGTCTCCGGAGTGCCAGGCGTCGGCGGCGGCCTGCCCGAACAGCCGTGTGCGGTCGCGGAGTTCGGGTGCCAGGGTGGCGGCGCGCTCGGCGAGGGCGCAGGCCAGCGCCGGTTCGCCGGCGGCACGCACCGTGTCGGCGGCGACGCGCAGTTCGGCCGCGAGCCGTCGGCTGGGGCCGAGCGCGGCGGCGCCGCGGTGCCAGGACCGCCGGGGTGATTCACCTGCGTCGCACAGCACCCGGGCGAGCAGCTGGTGGGCCTCGCGCCGGTCCTCGGCCGAGGCGGTCTCGTAGGCGGCGATCCGCGTCCACGGGTCGCGGAAGACGATCCCGCCGGCCGTGGCATGGGCGAGCCCGGCGGCCTCGGCCGCGTCGAGGGGCCGGGTGTCGAGCCGGGCCGCGGTGAGCGCGCGCAGGAAGGCGTGGGTGGTGACCGGGTACTGGTCGGCCGCGGCGAGCAGCAGGAGCCGTCGGGTGTTCTCGGGCAGTGCGCGGATCTCGCGCCGGTGTCCGCGCAGCAGGGCGGGCGCCAGGGTGGCGGGCTCCGCCGGGAGGGGTTCGAGGCCGGTGAGCTGGGACTCGCTCAGGACCGAGGCGAGTTCCACGGCGGCGCGCGGGTCGCCGTACGCGGCACGAAGCACTCGTACGCGTACGCCCTCGGAAAGTGGGGGGCCGAGGTGCTGCCACGCGTGCGTGTCGTGCTGTGCCGAAGTCTGCGGAAGAGGCGGGGGGTTCCACGGAGGCGCCACGATCTTGATGTTACTGGTGGGTTAACTGACTAGTAAAGACCGGCGATTTCACCGATGCGGCGCGCGTGGACCCGGCCGGGCACTCCGGGAAACCCCACCCGTATCAGGAGGCACCATGCAACGCCGCATGCGCCGTATCGCCGCGGTCCTCTCGGCCGTGACCGCCTCGCTTCTTCTGTCCCTCTCCCTGACCGCCTCCCCCGCTCAGGCGGCCACCCACAACCCGATCGTCTTCGTGCACGGGATCAGCAGTTCGTCGAGCAGCTGGGACGACTGGATCGCCGACTTCGAGGCGGACGGCTACACCGCCTCCGAGCTGGACGCGTGGTCCTACGACTGGTCCCAGTCGAACGTGACCACCGCGCAGCAGCTGGCCACCGAGGTCAGGAGCGTGCTCGCCCGGACCGGCGCCTCCAAGGTGGACCTGGTCGTCCACTCCATGGGTGCGCTGAGCGCGCGGTACTACCTCAAGAACCTCGGCGGGACCGCGTACGTCGACGACTTCGTCTCCGCCGCCGGGGTGAACCACGGGACCACGACGGCCTCCTGGTGCAAGTGGCTCTACACGTCCTGCGCGGAGATGTACACCGGCAGCTCGTTCCTGACCTCGCTGAACTCCGGGGACGAGACACCGGGCAGCGTCTCCTACGCCGGCTACTGGTCGAACTGCGACGACGCGCTCACCCCGGACACCACCGCGATCCTGAGCGGCGCCACCAACGTCGAGGTCGGCTGCATATCGCACACCGACATGAACAACGACTACGGCGTCTACGGGCAGGTGCGCGACTTCGTCGCCTGACGGGTCCGCGCCCCCGCCGTGCGGTCCCGGACCGACCGGAACCGCTCGGCGGGGGTGCGGCGCACCGACCCGGGGCACAATCGGGGTAAGGCCCGTCCGCCCCGGGAGGTCCCATGCCGCTACGGTCCGCACGCTCCGGCAAGGTGCCGCGGGACGCAGTCCACCATCCGCTGTTCGCCCGCTACTACGCCCGCATCAGCGTGAGCGCCGAGACCCGGTTCGGGATGGGCGGCGTGCGCGATCGGCTGCTGGCCGGGCTGTCCGGCCGGGTCATCGAGATCGGCGCGGGCAACGGCCTGAACTTCGCGCACTACCCGAGCACCGTCTCGGAGGTCGTGGCGATCGAACCGGAGCGCCTGCTGCGGCAGCTGGCCGTGGAGGCGGCCCTGCGCGCGGACGTGCCCGTCGACGTGGTGCCGGGCGCAGCGGAGGCGCTGCCGGTCAAGAGCGAGGCGTTCGACGCCGCGGTGGTGTCGCTGGTGCTGTGCAGTGTGCGGGACGTGCCACGCGCCCTCGGTGAACTGCGGCGGGTGCTGCGGCCGGGCGCCACCGTGCGGTTCTTCGAGCACGGCAGGGGCGGCGGGCGCGCGATGAGCTCCGCCCAGCGCGGCCTGGACCGCACGCTGTGGCCGCGGCTCAACGGCGGCTGCCATCTGGCCCGGGACCCGGTCGCCGCGCTGCGCGACGCGGGGTTCGAACTGGGCCCCTACCAGCGGCTGTTGATGCCGGAGAAGGGGCCACGGCTGCCCACCTCGTACTGCGTGCTGGGCAGTGCGTGGCGCCCTCGCCTCTCCGAGGAAGAGGCCTCCCACAAGGCAGCGTCATAGGCTCCAGCGGCGCAATTCGCGCGCGATGTCGGCGACGGTCGCGTCACCGCCCTTGACCAGCCGCGCGAGTTCCCGGACCTGCTCGGGCGAGGTGACGACCTTGAGGCCGCTCGCGACGAGATAGGCGTAGGCGACGGCCGTGGCGAACATCGCGTTGGAGCGTTCGAGCGCCGGGACGTGCAACAGGAGCTGGAGCAGCGCGGCGGCGCGGCGGTGGGGGGTGTCGTAGACGGGAATGCCGAATATCTCCGCCTCGTGCCGGCTGACGGCGGCGACGAGGGCTCCCCAGTCGGTGACCTGGGGGTCTCCGGGCGTCTTCTGTTCGGCGATCATGAGAAGCCAGGCAAGGTCGACTCTGAGACTGCTCAAGGGATCAGTGACGACCTTCGCGGGTGCCTTCGCGGTCCGCGCCGAACTCCTCGGCGAAGACGGATCCGTACTGCTTCATGAAATCGGCGGCGGCCTCGACGAAGGTGTGTCCCACTTCGCCGGTGTCCTGCCTGACCAGTTCCTCGATGTAGCGGTTCACACTCATGCCGCGCTCCAGGGCTCGTTCACGGGCGGCCCGGGCGGTGCCCTCGTCCACCCGTACGTTCAGCTGCGTCTTCGCCATACCTCGAAGCTAGCGCTGCAGCGCTAGCACCGGCAAGAGGATCCGAGGACCGCCCCTGGGTGCCCCTTACACGGGTATCAGGGACCCACCCTGGGGTGGAGCATGCCCGGCACCTCGGGGGGATACCGACTGTGCCTCGGATCACATTAGGCTCGGGCGGGACAAGGGAGTCGGGACGTCCATCACTGAGGAGGCGGCCTTGTCCACAGCAGCTGCGGAGCACCCTGCAGGCCGGCCGGGGGCCGACGGGACCGCCGCCCGCGCCCGCGGTCTGACGAAGGCGTACGGCACCGGTGAGACGGCGGTGCTCGCGCTCGATTCGGTCGACGTGGACATCACGCGCGGCCGCTTCACCGCCGTGATGGGGCCCTCGGGCTCCGGGAAGTCCACCCTCATGCACTGCCTGGCGGGACTCGACACGGTCTCGGCGGGACAGGTATGGCTCGGCGACACCGAGATCACCGGGCTGAAGGAGCGCGAGCTGACGCGGCTGCGCCGGGACCGGATCGGCTTCATGTTCCAGTCCTTCAACCTGATCCCGACACTGAACGCCGCCGAGAACATCACGCTGCCCATGGACATCGCGGGCAAGAAGCCCGACGAGAAGTGGCTGGACCAGGTCATCGACACGCTGGGGCTGCGGGACCGGCTCAAGCACCGGCCCGCTCAGCTGTCCGGCGGTCAGCAGCAGCGGGTGGCCTGCGCGCGGGCGTTGGCCTCCCGGCCCGAGCTGATCTTCGCGGACGAGCCGACGGGCAACCTGGACTCGCGCGCGGGCCTCGAGGTCCTCGGCATCCTGCGCGACGCGGTGGACGGCCTGGGCCAGACCGTGGTCATGGTCACCCACGACCCGGGCGCCGCCGCCCACTCCGATCTGGTGCTCTTCCTCGCCGACGGGCGGATCGTGGACGAGATGGCGCGGCCGACGGCGGAAGCGGTGCTCGAACGGATGAAGCGTTTCGACACGATCCGGGCGAACTACGACGGTGACGCTGACCTTCACGCGGTCGGCGACGGTGACGCTCACACGGCCGGCGACGGCGCCTCCGACGACGTATCCCTCGACAAGGACTGAGGCCGTGCTCAAGGCGACCCTGCGGAGCTTCCTGGCACACAAGGGGCGGCTGCTCCTGTCGGCGTTGGCCGTCGTCCTGTCCGTGGCGTTCGTCGCGGGCAGTCTGATCTTCTCGGACACGGTCACCCGCACCTTCGACCGGCTCTTCGCCTCCACGTCGGCCGATGTGGTCGTGAACCCGAAGGACGATCTCGACTCGCAGATCTCCTCCGGGGCCACCGCCACGGTGCCCGCCTCCCTCGCGGAGCGGTTGAAGAAGATCGACGGCGTCGCCGCGACCCATGTGGACGCCTCCGTCCAGAACATCACGGTGGTCGACAGCGACAACGACGCGGTCGGACCGACCACCGGGGCCCCCACCATCGTCACCAACTGGGAGGTCACCGACCGCAGTCCGGTGAAGCTGACCTCCGGCCACGCCCCGCACGGGGCCGCCGAGGCGCTCCTCGACGCGGACACGGCGAAGAAGAAGCACGTGCGCATCGGCGACACCCTGACGGTGCAGCCGCGCGCCCACCCCTTCAAGGTGAAGGTCGTGGGCATCGCCACGTTCACCACCACGAACCCGGGCGCCGCGCTCGTCTTCCTCGACACCCCCACCGCGCAGACGAAGCTGCTGGGCAGCGCCGGCGCGGCCACCAGCATTTCGCTGGACGCCGCGAAGGGCGTCAGCGACGACGTGCTCAAGCAGCGCGTCGCGGCCGAACTCGGCTCGAACACCTACGACGTGAAGACCGCGGACGAGCAGGCCAAGTCCGACGCGGCCGACATCGGCGGCTTCCTCGACGTCATCAAGTACGTGATGCTCGGCTTCGCCGGGATCGCCGTCCTCGTCGGCGTCTTCCTCATCGTCAACACGTTCTCGATGCTCATCGCCCAACGCACCCGCGAGCTGGGCCTGCTGCGCGCGCTGGGCGCCGACCGGCGGCAGGTACGCCGGTCCGTCCTCACCGAGGCGGCACTGCTCGGCCTGGTCGGCTCGACGCTCGGGCTCGCCGCGGGCATCGGGCTGGCGGCCGGACTGATCGAGCTCATGGGCGTGTTCGGCATGAACCTCAAGTCGACCGAGATGGTGATCGGCTGGGTGACCCCTGTCTCGGCGTACGTCGTCGGAGTCGGCGTCACGTTCGTGGCCGCGTATCTCCCGGCCCGGCGCGCGGCCGGCGTCTCCCCCATGGCGGCCCTCGCGGACGCCGAGATCGCCGGTGTGGGAAAGCCGTTGCGGGTACGGGCGATCGTGGGCGCGATCGTCGGAGCGGCCGGTGCCGCCGCTCTCGCGGGATGCGCCGCGGCGACGAAGACCGCGTCGGCGGCGTCCCTGCTGGGGCTCGGCGTGGTCCTCACCCTCATCGCGACCGTGATCGCGGGACCGCTGCTGGTCCGCCCGGTGATCCGGGTCCTCGGCGCCGGTTTCCCCGCCCTGTTCGGCTCGGTCGGCCGGATGAGCCAGCGCAACGCGCTGCGCAATCCGCGGCGCACCGGCGCCACCGCGGCCGCCCTCATGGTGGGCCTCGCACTGGTCGGCGGCATGTCCGTGGCCAGCGCCTCCATGAGCAAGTCCTTCGACCAGCAGATCGACAAGTCGCTGGGCGCCGACTTCGTGGTGCAGAACAGCAACTTCGTCCCGTTCACCCAGGAGATCGCCGCGAAGGTGAGCGCCACGGACGGCGCGGGACTCGTCGTACGACAGCGGTACACGCCGGTCGCCGTTCACCTTCCGGACGGCAAGCGCGTCAAGACGGCCGCCGCTGCCTACGAGCCCCGGCTCGACGACGTCGCCCACATCACCTATGCGCAGGGAAACACCGCCGCGGCGCTCGCGGACGGCGCCCTCGGCATGGACGTGGACTTCGCGAAGGACCACCACGTACGGATCGGCAGCACGATCTCCGTCGAGTTCCCGGCCGGCCGCAGAGCCGAGCTGAAGGTGGGCGCGCTCACCGACCAGGACGGCTCCGACGGGTTCGGGATGCAGGGCGGTCTGTTCTTCGGGTTCGGGACCATCGAGAAGTACGTGCCCGGCGCGCAGGACCTGGCGCTGTACGTGAACGCCAAGCCGGGCACGAGCGAGGACCAGCTGCGCGCCCATCTGGACAAGACGCTCGATCCGTACCCCCAGGTTCAGGTGCGCGACATCGCCGACTACAAGCAACTGGTCCACGACCAGATCGCCGTGCTGCTCTACCTCGTGTACGCGCTGCTCGGCCTCGCGATCGTCATCGCGGTGCTCGGCGTGGTCAACACCCTTGCCCTGTCGGTCGTGGAGCGCACCCGCGAGATCGGACTGCTGCGCGCCATCGGGCTCGCCCGACGTCAGCTGCGCCGGATGATCCGGCTGGAGTCGGTGATGATCGCCGTGTTCGGCGCGGTCCTGGGGCTCGCGCTGGGGCTGGTGTGGGGCGTCTGCGTACAGCAGGTGCTGGCACTGCAGGGCATGAAGGCGCTGGCCGTGCCGTGGAGCACCATCGTCGGGGTGGTGGTGGGTTCGGCGGTCGTGGGCATCGTGGCGGCACTGCTGCCCGCACTGCGCGCATCGCGGATGAACGTACTTGCGGCGATCGCTCACGAGTGATCGACTCTCAACTCCACCACCATCGAGGAGAGTTCATGCCGCGGCCGTTCCGATTCGGTGTCAACCTGCTCTCCTCCGCGCCCGCCGAGGAGTGGCGCGCGAAGTGCCGCCGGGCCGAGGCGCTGGGATACGACGTGCTCCTGGTCCCCGATCACCTCGGCATGCCCGCCCCGTTCCCGGCGCTGGTCGCCGCGGCCGAGGCGACCGAGCGGCCGCGCGTGGGCACGTTCGTCCTCAACACAGGTTTCTGGAACCCGGCGTTGCTGGCCCGCGAGGTCGCGACCACGGACGCGCTGACGGGCGGGCGCCTCGAACTCGGGCTGGGCACCGGCTACGTACAGGCCGAACACGACACGGCAGGCCTGCCGTTCGGCACGCCGGGCGAGCGCGTCGACCATCTTCTGCGTACGGTCGAGGAGTTGGACCGGCTTCTCGGTTCGCCCGAGCACCAGCCGCGGCCCGTGCAGAAGCCCCGGGTTCCGCTGCTGATCGGGGGCAACGGCGAGCGGATGCTGAAGCTGACCGCCGAGCACGCCGACATCGCGGCGTTCGCCGGGGCGCGCTCGGTGGCGGGCAGCACGACGGGCGCGCTCGCGCCGCTCACCGCCGAGGAACTCGACGAGCGCGTCGCCGCCTACCGGCGGTTCGCGACCGGCCGCGCCGAGCCCGCCGAGCTGAACCTGCTGCTCCAGCTGGTCGCCGTCACCGAGGACCGCAGCGCCGCGGTGCAGGATCTGCTCTCCCGTGTTCCGCAGCTGACCGAGGAGCAGGTCCTTGATCTTCCGATCGTCCTCGTGGGGACCGTGGAGGAGATCACCGCACAGCTGCGGGCACGGCGGGAACGGTACGGATTCTCGTACCTGACCGTCCTGGAACCGCACATGGAGGCGTTCGGGGCGGTCGTCGAGGCGCTGCGCGGGGAGTGATCCGGGGGCTGTCCGCGTCGCGGAATCCGGCGGTTCGAGGACGATACGCTCACGGGATGCTCGAGAATCCTCCTCCCTGCCCGAAGTGCTCGTGCGAGTACACCTACGAGATGAACGCCCTGATGGTGTGCCCCGAGTGCGGCCACGAATGGGTCCCCGCCGAGGCCGGCACCGAGGGCGCCGACGTGGCCGGGGACCGCGTCGTCAAGGACGCCGTCGGCAATGTGCTCCAGGACGGCGACAGCGTGGTGGTCGTGAAGGCGCTCAAGGTCAAGGGGAGTCCGTCGGGGATCAAGGCCGGCACCAAGGTGCGCAACATCCGGCTGGTCGACGGTGTCGACGGCCATGACATCGACTGCAAGGTCGACGGCTTCGGGGCGATGCAGCTCAAGTCGAGTGTGGTCAAGAAAGCCTGATCGCACGAGGGGCCCCCGTGCGGGGCCGCCAAGGCCGTAGTCGGATGCGGAATTGCTAAATTTCGCAATTCGTTAGATGCTTTGTTGGCTGTGCTCGCAGGTAGCCGCGGGCACAGCCTTTCGCATCCGCCCCGGCGTGGGGCCTTGAGGGGAAGCCGAGGGGTCGTGTCCGTACCGCCGCACCAGGCGAAGACCGAGTTCTTCTCGACCCTGCGGGAAGCCGAGGCCGTCGCGCGATGACCACGGCATTCAGCCGGGCGCGGGCCCGATTCACCGCGCTGCTGCCCGGCCGAGGCGACCTGGCTCAGATGCGGCGCGACCCACGCCGGGACCTGCTCGCGGGGCTGACCGTCGCGATCGTCGCACTGCCGCTCGCGCTCGGCTTCGGTGTCTCCTCGGGTCTTGGCGCGGAGGCGGGCCTGGCGACCGCCGTGGTCGCGGGCGCGCTCGCCGCGGTCTTCGGCGGGTCCAACCTCCAGGTGTCCGGCCCGACGGGTGCGATGACGGTGGTCCTCGTGCCGATCGTGGACCGGTACGGGCCGACCGGGGTGCTCACCGTCGGCCTTGTGGCGGGTGTCATGCTCGTCGGTCTGGCCGCGCTGCGGGCCGGTAAATACATGCAGTACGTGCCCGCCCCAGTCGTCGAGGGTTTCACCCTCGGCATCGCCTGCGTGATCGGTCTGCAGCAGGTTCCGAACGCCCTCGGCGTGCCCAAGCCCGGGGGCGATCGCGTGCTCGTGGTGACCTGGCGGGCTGTCGAGGCGTTCGCCAGGACCCCGAACTGGACGGCCATCGGCTTCGCGATAGCGGTGGCCGCCGTCATGCTGCTCGGCGCCCGCTGGCGGCCGACCGTCCCGTTCTCCATCGTGACCGTGATCGCCGCGACGGCCGTCGCACAGCTCGCGCACCTGGACGCGGCGAAGCCGATCGGCGAGCTGCCCTCGGGGCTGCCCCTGCCGGATTTGTCCTTCCTCGACCTCGGCTCGCTCGGGTCGCTGCTCGCCCCGGCCGTGGCGGTCGCCGCCCTGGCCGCGCTGGAGTCACTGCTGTCGGCCTCGGTGGCCGACGGCATGACCGTGGGCCAGCAGCACGACCCGGACCGGGAGCTGTTCGGGCAGGGTCTGGCCAACATCGCCGCGCCGCTGTTCGGCGGTGTCCCCGCGACCGGCGCGATCGCCCGTACCGCGGTCAACGTCCGCACCGGCGCGACTTCCCGGCTGGCCGCCCTCACCCACGCCGCGGTCCTGGCCGTGATCGTCTTCGCCGCCGCCCCCCTCGTCTCGAAGATTCCACTGGCCGCCCTGGCGGGTGTCCTGCTGGCAACCGCGATCCGCATGGTCGAGGTGAGCTCGCTGCGCGCCATGGCCAAGGCGACCCGCTCGGACGCACTCATCCTCGTCCTCACCGCCGCCGCGACCCTGGCCCTCGACCTCGTCTACGCGGTCATAGTCGGCCTGGTCGTGGCGGGTGCCCTCGCCCTGCGCGCCGTTGCCAAGCAGGCCCGCTTCGATCAGGTGCCGCTGGACCGAGGCGACCACAGCGCCGAGGAACACGCGCTGCTGGCCGAGCACATCGTGGCGTACCGCATCGACGGTCCGCTGTTCTTCGCCGCCGCGCACCGCTTCCTGCTGGAGCTGACCGAGGTGGCCGACGTTAGGGTTGTCATCCTGCGCATGTCGCGGGTCTCCACGATGGACGCCACCGGAGCGCTGGTCCTCAAGGACGCGGTGGAGAAGCTGAAGCGGCGCGGCATTCTCGTCCTCGCCTCCGGGATCCGCCCCGGCCAGCGTCAGGTCCTCGACTCCGTCGGCGCGCTGGACCTGCTGCGCCACGAGGGTGGGGAGTACGCCACCACGCCCGAGGCGATCCGGGGCGCGCGCGACCACCTGGAGTCGGCCGGTGTCCTTTCGGCCGTCCCGGCCCAGCCGGTTTCGGCCGGCAGCGAGGAAGCGGCCCGATGAGTATCCGTCCCGCCGTAGTGCGTATGACCGAGGTCTCCGGCGCGGATTCGGCGTGGCCGGTGCCGCACGCGAGGATAGGGCGCATGTTCTTGACGAGTGGTTGGATGCGATGCGCCGAGGCCCGGCCGCTGAGGCCGTGCCGCTGCACAGGGGAGGGGACGGCACGGTGAGTACGCCGTTGTACCAGCTGAAGGCCGAGTTCTTCAAAACCCTCGGTCACCCGGCCCGTATCCGCGTCCTGGAACTGCTGAGCGAGCGCGAGCACGCGGTCGCCGAGATGCTGCCCGAGGTGGGGATCGAGCCGGCGCATCTCTCGCAGCAACTGGCCGTGCTGCGCCGGGCGAACCTGGTCGTGACGCGCAAGGAGGGCTCGATGGTGTACTACTCGCTGACGAGCCCGCATGTGGCCGAGCTGCTGCGGGTGGCACGCACGATCCTGTCGGGTGTGCTGGCCGGCCAGGCCGAACTGCTCGCCGACCTGCAAGCGGCCCGCACCGAGGGGAAAGGGCCCTCGTAGCGTCGGCCGTCGTAGCGTCGGCCTGCGAACCGCGGCCGTCTCCTGCGAGTTGACAGCGCCGACGCCCGCGTCGGCGAAGAACTCGTCGCGTACCTCGCCGTTGGCCGGATGCCGAACTGGTCGTCGCCTCCCGGCCGTTGGCCGTCACCGGCGTCTACAGGCACCTTGCACCCGAGGCTGCTGCCTGCCTCCTCACCTGGCCCGCGAGGCCGGACAGCCGTGCCACGAGAGCCTTCCGAAACACCTCCTTCATCCACGAAGTATTTAGGGGTAACGACTCGCTCCTAGCGTCCCCCGTCATGGACATGAGGATGAACAGCTCTCCGCACAGAGCACGCCTGTCCTTCCCGACTTCGTCGCCGTGCCTCAAAGGCGAGACACCTCCGCAGGCAGTCCCCCACCCGCAGCAAGGAGGCGTGGCATGAGCACCGAGCCGCGACTGGCAGAAGTGACCGAGCCGGTACACGCGCAGAAGACAGCGCCGGGTGCCGACCAGTCCGCGAAAGAGACCCTGGAGGACTACACCCTCCGCTTCGCGCCCCGCAGTTACCGCCGCTGGACCCCGATGGTCGTGGCGACGACCGCGCTCGGCGGCATCGCCTACATGGCCGACTTCTCCATCGGCGCCGGCATCGGGCTGGCCCACGGCACCGGAAACGCGCTCGTGGCGATCGCCGTGGCCGCCGTCGTCATCTTCGTCACCGGCTTCCCGCTCGCCTACTACGGCGCCCGCTACAACATCGACCTGGACCTGATCACCCGCGGCTCCGGCTTCGGCTACTACGGCTCGGTCCTCACCGGTGTCATCTTCGCCAGCTTCACCTTCATCTTCTTCGCCCTCGAAGGCTCGATCATGGCCCAGGGCCTCAAGCTGGGCCTCGGACTGCCGCTGTGGCTGGGCTATTTGGTCTCCACGCTGATGGTGATCCCGCTGGTGATCTACGGCATGAAGGCACTGAGCAAGCTGCAGGTGTGGACCACACCGGTCTGGCTGCTGTTGATGATCGCCCCGCTGGTCTATCTCATCTCCACCGACCCGGGCACGGTCGACCGCTTCCTCGGCTATGCCGGCACGGACGGCGACGGCGGCGTCAACACCGCGTCGGTGCTGCTGGGCGCGGGCGTGTGTCTGTCGCTGATCGCGCAGATCGGTGAGCAGATCGACTACCTGCGCTTCATGCCGCCCAAGACCGAGGCGAACAAGCGCACTTGGTGGACCGCGGTGGTCATGGCCGGCCCCGGCTGGGTGGTGCTCGGCGCCCTGAAGCAGGCCATCGGCGTCTTTCTCGCCGTGTACATCCTGGCCAAGGTCGGCCCGGCCGCCGCGACCGAGCCGATCCAGCAGTTCCGCAGCGCCTTCGACGCGATGATGCCGTCCTGGCTGGTCCTCCCGCTGGCGGTGGCACTCGTCGTGATCAGCCAGATCAAGATCAACGTGACCAACGCCTACTCCGGCTCCCTGGCCTGGACGAACTCCTTCACCCGCATCACCAAGCACTACCCCGGCCGCATGGTCTTCGTCCTGGTCAACCTGGGCTTCGCGCTCGCCCTGATGGAGGCCGACATGTTCAGCTTCCTCAACGACATCCTCGGCTTCTACTCGAACTGCGCGATCGCCTGGGTGGTCACCGTCGCCACCGACATCGGCATCAACAAGTACCTGCTCAAACTCTCCCCGCTCCAGCCGGAGTTCCGCCGCGGCATGCTCTACGCCGTCAACCCGGTCGGCGTCGTCTCCTTCGTCGCCGCCTCCGGTCTGTCCATCGCCCTGTACTTCCACGCCCTCGGCGACACCCTCCAGCCGTACTCCCCCGTCGCCGCCGCCGTCATCGCCTTCGTCCTCACCCCGCTGATGGCCGTAGTCACCAAGGGCAAGTACTACCTGCGCCGCTCCGACGACGGCATCACCGAGCCCCTTCTCGACCCGGAGGGCAATCCGAGCGCGGTCACGTATGACTGCCACGTGTGCCGGCAGGAGTTCGAGCGCCCGGACGTGGCCGCCTGCCAGACGCACGACGCCGTCGTCTGCTCCCTCTGCCTGAGCACCGACAAGGCCGGCGACCACGTACTTTCGGCCGCACCCGCCGTCACGTAACACCCCTGGGCACGCTTCCCACCCGGAAGCGACAGAAGGGCTCCCGCAACGCACATCCTTGCGGGGGCCCTTCCCGCGCCGACCGCACCGCGAAGCAGAGAAACCGCTCGCGGCACAAGCCGGCACTCTGCTTGGCTCACCCCATGAGCGATCTCCACATCCGCCACGCCACCCACTCGGACATCGACACCGTGCTGCGGTTCTGGCGTGACGCCGCGGAAGGAACCAGCATCAGCGACGACCACGACGGGGTGGCCCGACTCATCACGCGCGATCCCGAAGCCCTGCTCCTCGCAGAGCGGGACGGGCTCCTTGCCGGAACCGTGATAGCCGGCTTCGACGGTTGGCGCTGCTCCGCCTACCGACTCGCCGTGCACCCCGGCCACCGTCGGCAGGGCATCGCCACCGCCCTGCTGGAAGCAGCAGAACAACGCTTCGCCGCCCTCGGCGGACGACGCGTCGACGCCATGGTCCTGGAGGCCAACGAACAGGCCCACCACACCTGGGCCGCAGCCGGCTACCAGCGCGAGGACCACTGGCGTCGCTGGGTCAAGCCCCTGTAATCACAGACCGCCGGATGATGGTGAGCTGCCAGGATTCGAGGCGTAGCGCCGCAGCGGACGAGTAACTTTGCCGATCCTTTACCATGGAGGATCAATCGTCCCCCTGACCGAAAGGTGTGAGCGTCCGCCCATGGGCGAGCCTCCCCGTATCCGACATCGCGCGATCCCCCCGTCCCTGGCCGATCATGGGACGGAGGTGACCCGATGACCGAAGTGCTCCTGCTCGGATTGGCGATCGTGCTCTCGCTGGCCTGCGGCGCGTTCGTCGCGGCGGAGTTCTCCTTGACCACCGTCGAGCGCAGCGAACTGGAGCGAGCCGTCGAGCGCGGTGAGCGCGGTGCCTCGGGCGCCCTCAAAGCCGTACGGAATCTGACGTTCCAGCTCTCCGGCGCCCAGCTCGGCATCACCGTCACCAACCTAGTGGTCGGCATGCTCGCCGAGCCGTCCATCGGCCGGCTCATCGCGGGCCCGCTGGAGACGATCGGCGTTCCGCCCTCCGCCTCCACCTCGCTGGCGCTGGTCATCGGTACGGCCCTGTCGACGGTCTTCCTCATGGTCGTCGGCGAGCTGGTGCCCAAGAACTGGGCGATCTCCTCGCCGCTGGCCGTCGCCAAGCGTGTGGCGACGCCGCAGCGCTGGTTCAGCTCCGCGTTCCGCCCGTTCATCTCGCACCTCAACAACACCGCCAACCACGCCGTACGCCGTTTCGGCCTCGAACCCGCCGAGGAGCTCGCCTCCGCGCGCGGACCGCAGGAGCTGGTGGCCCTCGCCCGGCACTCCGCGAAGGCCGGCGCCCTGGAGGCGGACACCGCGGAACTGTTCGTGCGCACCCTGAACCTGGCCGACCTGACCGCCGAGAACGTGATGACCCCGCGCGTCCAGGTCATGGCGCTGGACGTCCAGGCCACCTGCGAGGACGTGGCGAACGCGACGCGGGCGACGGGGCTTTCCCGCTTCCCCGTCTACCGCGGCAACCTCGACTCGGTCGTCGGCGTCGCCCACATCAAGGACGTGCTGGCCGTGCCCGCCGACCGACGGGCCCGCCACCCCGTCGCCCAGCTCATGCGCGAGCCCCTGCTCGTTCCGGAGTCGCTGACCGTCGACCGGCTCCTCGACCGGCTGTCCGGCAAACGCACGATGGCCGTCGTCATCGACGAGTACGGCGGCACCGCGGGCGTCGCCACCCTGGAGGACATCGTCGAGGAGGTCGTCGGCGAGGTACGCGACGAGCACGACCCGCACGAGACGTCCGACCTGGCCGCGGCCGGCGCCGACGACGACGGCCGCGCCCTGTACTCGGCGGACGGCGCCGCCCGCACCGACCAGCTCGCCCGGGTCGGGCTGCGGGCACCCGACGGGCCCTACGAGACGCTGGCCGGTCTCGTCGCGACCGAGCTCGGCCGTATCCCCGCCGTCGGTGACACCGTCGAGGTCGTCGGCTGGCGGCTCGACGTGGTGGACGCGTCGGGCCGACGGGCCGCTCGCGTGCTGCTGCACGCGCCGTTCGCCGAGGACGAGGAGGAGGCGCGATGACCGCCGTGCAACTGCTGATCGGCCTCGCGACGCTCGTCGTGAACGCCTTCTTCGTGGGCGCCGAGTTCGCACTGATCTCGGTACGCCGCAGCCAGATCGAGCCGCATGCCGAGGAAGGCGACCGCCGGGCGCGCAGCGTCCTGTGGGGCCTGGAGCACGTCTCCGCTCTGCTGGCCGCCGCGCAGCTCGGAATCACCCTGTGCACGCTGGTCCTCGGCGTGGTGGCCGAGCCCGCGATCGCGCACCTTCTGGAGCCCGTGTTCCACGCGGTCGGCGTACCGGAGAGCGCGGGTCACGCGGTCTCGTTCGTCATCGCGCTGACCCTGGCGACGTATCTGCACATGCTCCTCGGCGAGATGGTGCCGAAGAACATCGCGCTCGCCGAGCCGGTGCGCACCGCGCTGCTGCTCGGCCCGCCGCTGGTGGCGCTGTCCCGGGCACTGCGGCCGGTGATCTTCACCATCAACGCGTTCGCCAACACGCTGCTGAAGCTGCTGCGGGTGGAGGTGAAGGACGAGGTCGCCGCGACCTTCACCGACGACGAACTGGCCCGGCTGGTGAAGGACTCCAGCGCCGCCGGGCTCATCGACGACCGTGCCCAGGAGCGGCTGCACGACGCGCTGGAGCTCGGCCGCCGGCCCGTGCGCGACGTCGTCCTCCCGCTGGAGCGCATCGTCTACGCGCGCGTGGGCGTCACGCCCGAGCAGCTGGAGCAGCTGTCGGCCGAGTCCGGCTTCTCGCGCTTCCCGGTCGTGGACGAGGGCCGCCGGATCGTGGGCTATCTGCACGTCAAGGACGCGCTGGACGCCATGCCGAGCGACCTGCCCTTCCAGGTCCGGGACATGCGGCCCATCGCACGCGTGCGGGAGAGCACACCGCTGGACGACGTGCTCACGGCGATGCGCCGCAGTCGCACGCACCTCGCGGCCGTGCTCGGCAGTGACGGACTCCTGGCGGGTCTGGTGACCATGGAGGACGTGCTGCGGGAGCTGTTCGGGCAGCCGGTCTGAGGCCGTCGTGGTGGCCGCGCTCACGGCGGGTGACCGGTACATCGGCCAGGACCTGGCGGTGTCGGG
>NZ_JBEXDZ010000165.1:0-21475 GCF_040606085.1 Streptomyces sp. NPDC005485
GCCGGACGGGCTGGAAGTAGCCCCTCCGGCGTTTGAGGAGCGGGGGTCCAGGGGCGGAGGGGGCTAGGAAACCCGTGGATGGTGCACGCAGCTGTGCGACCCTGGGGCGCATGCGCTACATCATCATCGGAGCAGGGGCGGTCGGCGGAGCCATCGGCGGCCGCCTGGCCGGAGCGGGCCACGAGGTGGTGCTCGTCGCGCGCGGAGCGCAACACGCGGCGCTCACCGAACACGGCCTGCGCTTCAGAACGCCCGAGGGCGAGCTCACGTACCGGCTGCCCGTCGTCGACGGACCGCAGGCGCTCGGCGAGTTGCGCACGGACGACGTCCTGGTGCTGTCCGTGAAGACGCAGGACAGCGCGGCAGCCCTGGACACCTGGGCCCCCGCCCCGGTGGCGGGCGGCAAGGGCACGGCGGCCGGGCAACTGCCCCTCGTCTGCGCGCAGAACGGCGTGGAGAGCCAGCGCCTCGCGCTCCGCCGCTTTTGCCGTGTGTACGGCGTCTGCGTCTGGCTGCCCGCGACCTTCGTGGAACCGGGCGTCGTCTCCGCGGCCGGCGCCCCGCTCACCGGCATCCTGCACATCGGCCGCTTCCCGCACGGCACGGACGGCACGGCCCGCCGTATCGCCGCCGATCTGGAGAAGTCCCGCTTCGAGGCGCCGGTCGTGCCCGACGTGACGCGCTGGCAGTACGCCAAGCTGCTGGGCAACCTGGCGAACTCGATCGAGGCGGTCAGCGGGGTCCTCACCAGCGAGGAGGGACTGAAGCTCTACGAGCGGGTCCGGGCCGAGGGCGAAGCCGTGCTGGCCGCGGCCGGGATCGCGTACGCGAGCGAGGAGGAGCAGAAGGAGGCCCGGGGCGACAGGATCCGCTTCGAACCGTTCGACGGCTCCCCGCGCGGCGCCGGCTCCTCCTGGCAGTCCCTGAACCGAGGCACCGGCACCATCGAGGCCGACTACCTCAACGGCGAGATCGCACTTCTGGGCCGGCTGCACGGCGTACCGACCCCGCTGAACGAACTGCTCCAGCGCCTCGCGAACACCTTCGCGCGCGAGCGCAGGCAGGCGGGCTCGATGGCGGTCGCGGAACTCGTGCACCTCGCGGACGAGGCTGTCGCGTTTGTTCAAGAGGACCGATCGCTGCGCTCCTAGCGTGGAGCGCATGAACAACGCGTACAAGAACGTGCATCCGTACATGGTGGAATGCGCCGCCGAGGCCGCCCGGGTGGCCCGGGGGGTCACGGCGACGCGGCTGTCAGGACCCAGCCTCTGCGGGGACTGGGACGTCCGCACCCTGGTGAACCACTGGGTCCTCTACACCTCGCACGGTCTGGAGCACCGCGCCCTGCGCAAGCAGCTCCCCGAGGAGCTGACCGGACGCGACTTCACGGCCGGGCCCGACTGGGCGCAGGCGTACGCCGAGCAGCTCGACCGTGCCGTCGCCGCATGGGACGACCCGGCGGTGTGGGAGGGCGAGGTGGACCTCGGCACGGCGAAGATGCCCGCCGCCGAGATCGCGTCGATGATCGTGAAGGAGCTGGCGGTCCACGGCTGGGACGTGGCCACCATCACCGGCCAGGAGTTCCGTATCTCGGACGCGGCGGCCGGCTTCGTCCTGGAGGTGGTCGAGAAGCACGCCGAGCTGTACCGGCAGTACGACGGCTTCGCCGACCCGGTGTCCGTACCGGACGACGCGTCCGCGTTCGAGCGCGCGCTGGCCGAGAGCGGTCGGGACCCGCGCCGGGCCGCCGCCCTCGTCCAAGAAGTGGACCAGTAGAGAACTGCGGAATTGGATCGGGATTCTGCGCCACTCGGCGGGTAGCGTCGACCGCATGACGCCCACCGAGAACAACTCCGGATCGCCGACCCGTGTCGACTTCTACTTCGACCCCGCCTGCCCCTTCGCCTGGATCACCTCCCGCTGGATGCTGGAGGTCGAGCGCACTCGGCCGCTCGACCTCCGCTTCCGAGCGATGAGCCTGTACCTGCACAATGTCGGCAACGAACTCCCGGACTGGTACCGGGAGTTGGTCGACAAGTCGATCGGGCCGGTGCGGGTGGCCGTGGCTGCCGCCGAGCAGCACGGCACGAAGGTGCTGCGCGAGCTCTACACGGCCTTCGGCACCCGCATCCACGAGCGGAAGATCGAGGACTTCGACGTGGTGATCGCCGAGTCGCTCGCCGAGGTCGGACTTCCGGCCGAACTCGCCGCCGCGGCCCACGACTCCGCGTACGACGAGGCCGTACGGCGCAGTCACGAGGCGGGCATGGAGCCCGACTCGGACGGTTATGTGGGGACTCCCACCATTCATGTCGACGGAACAGTGTGGTTCGGCCCTGTGCTGCGGGCCATTCCGCGGGGCGAGAAGGCAGCCGAACTCTTCGACAGCTTCCGGGTGCTGGCAGCGCACCCCGACTTCTTCGAGCTGAAGCGGACACGGACCGGAGGGCTGTCCTTCGACTGAACGCAGGTCAGCAACCTGAACCATGGTCCGATGAATTGGAACCCCTGGCGTCGTGCCCGCGCCATTCCCAGCGGGTTTTCGGGCTTACGTGTCCGATTCATTGACGGCGTCCCTTCAATGCTCCTACCTTTCCGGGGTCAGGTACGGCTGATCCCTGGGAGGGAACATGCCCGCGCGCCGAAGAGCCGCCGTGATCACCCTGGTTTCCGCACTGTTGGCCCTGGGGGTCACCGGCGCCGAAACCGCGACCGGGGCCGCCGGGTCCTCCGATCTCTATGTGTCCCCGTCCGGGGACGACCAGGCGAACGGCACCGTCCAGCACCCCGTACGCACGCTGGAACGCGCCCGCGACCTCGCCCGGGACCGCGTCGCCGACCTGAACGGCGACCTCACCGTCCACCTCGCCTCCGGCACCTACCGCCGGTCGAAGCCGCTCGTCCTCGACGCCCGGGACTCGGGCGCGAACGGGCACAAGGTCGTGTGGCAGGGCACCGGGAACACCGTCGTCAGCGGCGGCCGCAAGGTCGCCGGCTGGCAGAAGGACGAGGGCCGCCCCGGCCTCTGGTCGGCGCCCGCGCCCCAAGGGCTCACCGACACCCGGCAGTTGTACGTCGACGGGGTGCGCGCGCAGCGGGCCCGGGGCGCCGTGCCCGTCGCCCTCACCCAGACCGCCACCGGGTACACGGCGTCCTCCGGCACACTCGCGCACTGGAAGCACCCGTCCGACGCCGAGTTCGTCTACACCAGTGGCGAAGCCCTGTGGAACATCGAGCGCAACGGCCTCGGCCAGTGGACCGAGCCGCGCTGCCGCATCGCCGCCGCCGAGGGCACCACGATCACGATGGCCCAGCCGTGCTGGGACAACTCCAACAAGCGCGTGGAGTTCCCCGACATCCCGGGCCGCACGGTCAGCATGGTCGGGCCCGGCCGTCTCACCAACGGCGGCCGCGCCACGTACATCGAGAACGCCTACGAACTCCTCGACCAGCCCGGCGAGTGGTATCTCGACCGGACCGAGCACCGGGTCTACTACCTGCCCCGCGCGGGCGAGGACCCGACCCGCGCCGACATCGAGCTGGCACAGGCCGAGAAGCTGGTCGACGGCCGCGGCACCGCCTCCGCACCCGTCCACGACGTCGCCTTCCGCGGGCTGCAGTTCAGCTACGCGACCTGGCTCACCCCCTCCCGGCCCGAGGGCTTCTCCGAGATCCAGGCGGGCTACACCATCACGGGTGACAAGGGTTGGGCCACCCAGGGCCTGTGCCAGTACGTCGAGGGCGGCACCTGCCCGTTCGCGTCCTGGACGAAGATGCCGGGCAACGTGTCCTTCGCCCACGGACAGCGCATCGAGTTCAGCGACGACGTCTTCGCCCACCTCGGCGCCTCCGGGCTCGATCTGGGCGCGGGCTCCGCGGACTCGGCCGTCAGCGGCAGCATCTTCACCGACATCTCCGGCAACGGCCTGGAGATCGGCGGCGTGGACGGCCAGACACCCGCCGCCGGCGTCCAGGTGACGAACAATCACCTCTACGGGCTGCCTCGCGAGTACCACGGCGGCGTGGCGATCCTCAACGGGTACACCCGGCACAACACCATCGCCCACAACCAGATCGACCACGTCGGCTACAGCGCGATCTCCATGGGCTGGGGCGGCTGGCCCGACAAGATCGGCGATCCGGCGACCGCGAACCCCAGCCACGACAACGCCGTCCGCGACAACCTGATCTCCGACTACATGCAGATGCTCGACGACGGCGGCGGCATCTACACCCAAGGCCTGACCGGCACCTCGACGGCCGACGGCGAGAAGGTCACCGGAAACGTCATCCACGACCAGCTGGGTCTCGGCAAGAGCGTCTACACCGACAACGGCTGCACCTACGAGACCATCGAGGGCAACGTCCTCTACGGCGCTTCGTACGCCAACGTCGGATCGCGGCACACCGACTACCGGGACGGCCTCGGCAACAACGATCCCACCCTCATCAAGGGCAACTGGTGGGAGGAAGGAACGGCCGACGGGGACAACAAGGGCCTCGTGACCAGCGGCAACAAAATCATGTCCACGCCGTCCGACGTACCGTCAGAGGTGCTGGCGAACGCGGGACTCGAACCGGCTCACCGAGGACTGCTGAACCGGAAGATCGGAGCGGCGGCCGCCCCCGAGGCGCCCTCGCGCGTCGGCACCGGCACGGCAGGCGCCGATGCCCTCCAGATCACCTTCAACCCGAGCTTCGCGGACGGCGGCTCACCCGTGACGGGCTACACGGCGCGCGCCTATGACGCGAGGGGCAGTCAAGCCGGCGAACAGAGCGTCAGCGCAACCGAGTTCAAGCGCACCGCCCTCGTCCGCATCGGTGGACTCCCGGTGTCCGGCGGCCCGTTCACGGTCACCGTCACCGCGCGCAACGCCCACGGCGCGAGCGCCCCGTCGCCGGCCTCGCTCCCGCTGACCCCCACCGCCGTGCGCGCGCTGCCGGGCGCCCCCACGGGTGCCAAGCTGCGTACGGCGTCCACGGCGGCGACCGTGGCCTGGACGCCGCCGACGGCCACCGGCGACGCCAAGGTGATCGGCTACCGCGTCACCGTCTCCGACGGCCGTGCCCCGATCGACGTCAGGGGACGGGACGTCCTGGTGACCCAGCCGTCGGCCAAGGGCATGTTCCGGGTGCTCGGCGGGCTCACGCCCGGCACCTCGTACACCGTCACCATCGCGGCTGTGACCGCGGCGGGCACCGGTCCGACAGCCACCGTGACGGCGACCACCAAGCCCTGACCCGGGCACGGCGCGGCGGCGCTCGGGTCAGGCCCCGAGCGCCGTCAGGGCGGGCCTGCGCGCCTCGTCGTAACGCTCCAGCAGGACACGGGCCACCTCAGGCGCGGGCCCCAGCACATCGGCCAGTACGTCCGCCTCGGCGGCGCCCCGCGCGATGCGGTCCGGCAGGAAGCCGGGCGCGAGGACATAGGGGGCTACGGCGACCCGGGCGCACCCGAGGGCGCGCAGCTCGCGCACGGCGTCCTCGGTGCGCGGAAGAGAAGCGGAGGCGAACGCAGGCCGCACGGCGCACCAACCGGTGTGCCGCCACTCCCGCGCGATGTCAGCGATCACTGCGATCGCCTCCGGGTCGGTGGACCCCGCCGAGGCCAGCACGACCCCGGTCGAGGACTTGTCGGCGGGGCTCAGCCCGGCCTCGTACAACCGTTGTTCGAGGGCGGAGGTGAGCAGGGGCGAGGGGCCGAGCACCTCCGCCTGCCGGATGCGCAGCCGCGCCGGCGCGTCCCGCAGCACCGCCGGGATGTCGGCCTTCGCGTGGAAGGCGCGGGTCAGGAGCAGCGGCAGCGCCACCACATCCCGCACGCCCTGCGCATCCAGGGACTCCAACACCCCTTGCGCCGACGGGATGTTGAAGTCCAGGAAGCCGGTCTCCACCCGCACGCCCGGACGCAGCGCCCGCACCCGCCGTACCAGCGCATGCACCGTCGCGGCGTGCCGCGGATCGCGGCTGCCGTGGGCGATGACGAGAAGGACCGGGGCGGGCATGGGAGTTCAGCTCTTCACGAGGAGACCGCGAGTGCGCAGCACCCACCGCTCGACCGGACTGAAGATCAGCAGGTCGATGGCGATGCCGACGAACAGGATGAGGAAGATGGCCAGGAAGACCATCGACATGGAGCTGGCGGTGCGGCCGTTCTCCAGCAGCTGGCCGAGACCGACGCCCAGTTCGGGGGAGGAGGCGATGATCTCCGCCGCCATCAGCGAGCGCCAGGAGAACGCCCAGCCCTGCTTGAGGCCCGCGACGTAACCCGGCAGGGCCGCCGGCAGGACGATGTGCCATGTGCCGCGCAGGCCCGTCGCGCCCATCGTCCGGCCCGCCCGCAGGAACAGCGGGGGCACCTGGTCGACGCCCGACACCAGACCGTTGGCGATCGACGGGACGGCGCCGAGCAGGATCACCGCGTACATCATGGAGGGTTCGAGGCCGAGCCAGATGACGGCCGGCGGCACCCAGGCCACCGACGGCAGCGACTGGAGACCCGACAGGATCGGACCGATCGCCGCACGCACGAACTTCACCCGGGCCACCACCAGACCCAGCGGGGTGCCGATGGCGAGCGCCAGCAGGAAGCCGAACAGACCGCGCGAGACGCTCGTCCAGATGTAGCCGAGCAGCTTGCCTTCCAGCCAGGCGTCCTCGACCTCGCCCCACACCGCGGACGGTGAGGGCAGCTTGCTCGGGTCGTCCACGATCTTGAACGAGATCAGCGCCTGCCAGATCGCGAGGACCACCACGATCGCCACGACCGGCGGCAGCGTCTTCTCCCGAAGAGTGCGCCCGACCCGCTGCGCCAAGGGCCTGCGTCCGATCACACCGGATTCGAGGGCGTCGAGGCCGGCCTCCAGACCGAACAGCCCGTAATTGTCCTTTGCGTTGTCCTTGGCCTGGGCGTCCGGGACGGAATCGTCCGTCCGCCGGGTCTCAGTGCTGGCCATGACGGCGGATCTCCCCACGCAGTTCTTCGGTGATCTCGATGGACAGCTCGGCGACGTCGGCGTCCTCGATGCGGCGCGGCTGCGGAATCTCCACGGTCCACTCGCGCGCGATCCGGCCCGGACGGGAGGAGAGCAGCACCACCCGCTGCGCCAGGCGCACGGCCTCGCGCACGTTGTGCGTGACGAAGAGGACGGAGAGCCCGGTCTCCTTCCAGATCCGGGTCAGCTCGTCGTGCAGTACATCCCGGGTGATGGCGTCGAGGGCCGCGAACGGCTCGTCCATCAACAGGAGTTGGCTGTCCTGGGCGAGCGCGCGGGCCATCGCGACACGCTGGCGCATACCGCCGGACAGCTCGTGCACCCGCTTGCCGTACGCGTCCTTGAGGCGGACGAGTTCGAGCAGTTCCTCCGCCCGGCCGCGCCGCTCCGACTTCGCGACGCCCCGCAGCTTCAGGGCGAGTTCGATGTTCTTGCCCGCGGTCAGCCACGGGAAGAGGGCGTGCTCCTGGAACATCAGGGCCGGGCGGCCGTGCGTCGTGATGCTGCCCGCGGTCGGGGCGTCCAGGCCCGCGACCAGGTTCAGCAGTGTCGACTTGCCGCAGCCCGAGGCCCCCAAGAGGGTGACGAACTCGCCCGGTGCGACATCGAGCGTGATGTCGTCGAGGACGAGCTGCGGTCCGGCGGGTCCGGAGAAGGACTTCGAGACGTGCTCGATCCGCGCGGCGTGCTCCACCGACGTCGTGGCGTCGGCGGCCTTGGCGAGGGCTGTTGCCATGGTCGTCACCTCCTGGGAACTCAGCTGGGGCAGTGGGCAGGGCTACTTGACGCCGAGACCGGCGTCGTCGACCGTGCTCTCGCCGGCGGCCTTCAGGACCTTGTTGAGCAGCGTCAGGTCGTAGATCCCGGTCAGGTCGGGCTTCTCCAGCAGGCCCGCCTTGACCGCGTGCGCCGCCTCGGTGTTGAGCGTGGCGGCCAGCGGGTCATTGGTGATCTGGATGGACTTCCACGCCGGGTCGAGCACGGCGGCCGGCAGTTCCTTGCCGGAGTCCGACTTCAGCTGGGCGTTCGCCGCCGCCTTCGCCTCGTCCGGGTTGGCGTTGATCCACTTGTTGGTCTCGACCGAGCCCTTGAGCACGGCCTCGACGACCTTCGGGTGGGCCTTGAGGAACTTCTGCGACACGATGATGTTCGTGATCACGAACTTCTTGTCGGGCCACAGCGTCGACTCGTCGAGCAGCACCTTGCCGCCCTCGGCGACCAGCTTGGACGCGGTCGGCTCCGGCACCCAGGCGCCGTCGATGGAGCCGGACTTGTAGGCGTCCGGGGTGATCTTGTTGTCCGTGCGGATGACCGAGACGTCGCCCTTGCCGCTCTCCGCGTCGACCTTCCAGCCCTGCTCCGCGACCCAGTTGAGGAACGCGACGTCCTGCGTGTTGCCGAGCTGCGGGGTCGCGATCTTCTTGCCCTTGACGTCCTTCAGGGACTTGATCTTCTTCGGGTTCACCACGAGCTTCACGCCGCCGGACGCCGAACCGCCGATGATGCGCAGGTTCTTGCCGGCGGACTTGGTGTAGCCGTTGATCGCCGGCGAGGGGCCGATCCAGCCGATGTCGATCGAACCGGAGTTGAGCGCCTCGATCTCGGAGGGACCCGCGTTGAAGATCGAGTAGTTCGCCTCGGTGGCGCCGAGAGCCTTCTGGAAGAAGCCCTTCTGGTTGCCGACCAGCGCGGTGGCGTGCGTCAGGTTTCCGAAGTAGCCGATCTTCACGGTGTCGAGACCGTCGATCTTCTTCGACCCGGCGGCGACCTTCGCCTTGGTGTCGTCCTTGGCCTCGGAGCCGTAGCTGCACGCGGCGAGGGCGAGGAGGGGGAGCGCGGTGGCGACGGCTATGCCGCGGCGGAGAAGCGCGGAGCGGATGGCAGGCACGGGAGGGGTTCCTCTCGTTGGCCCGGCGGTCACGGGTTCAGTTCGTGGCCGGGAGGTCGGCAGGTCTTCGTCTTGTCCAAGACGCAGGGTGGGGGGACGGGGCGCGCAGGCAGTGCGCGTACGTCAGCACGCACATCGCCCGACCCCGCCCTGCCCGCTGCCGAGGGCGCCGCTGCCGACGCGGCCGCCCTCCTTCGCGAACGTGGAGTAGAAGTCGGTGGACGTCATGTCAGAAGTCCCAGCCGTCGTCGTCGGACTCGTCCTTGACGGGCTCCGGCGCGGCGAAGGACTCGCCGACCATGCCCGCCGTGAGGGTGGTGCCGTCCGCCGGGTCGATCAGGATGAACGAGCCGGTACGGCGGGAGTCGGCGTACGCGTCGAGCGGCAGCGGCTCGGCCGTACGGATCTTGACGCGGCCGATGTCGTTCGCGACCAGCTGCCCGGGGTGCGGGTGCAGCGACAGGTCGTCGAGGGTCAGCCGGGACGGGATGTCCTTGACGATCGCCTTGACCGTGCGGGTGCCGTGCTTGAGCAGGACCCGGTGGCCGACGGTCAGCGGGGCGTCGGCGACATGGCAGACGGTCGCCTCCACGTCCTGGGTCGTGGCGGGCGCGTCCTTGGCCGGCACGAGCAGGTCGCCGCGCGAGATGTCGATGTCGTCCTCCAGCAGGAGCGTCACCGACTGCGGGGTCCACGCCACGGCCACCGGCTCGCCCAGCAGGTCGATCCCGGTGACCTTCGACGTACGCCCGGAGGGCAGCACCGTCACGCTGTCGCCGACCCGGAACGTACCGGCCGCGATCTGGCCCGCGTACCCGCGGTAGTCGGGGTGCTCGGCGGTCTGCGGGCGGATCACGTACTGCACGGGCAGCCGAGCGTGGCAGTGCGCCAGGTCGTGGCTGACCGGCACGGTCTCCAGGTGCTCCAGGAACGTCGGGCCGCCGTACCAGTCCATGTTCGAGGACGGGTCCACCACGTTGTCGCCGGCCAGCGCCGAGATCGGGATCGCGGTGACCTCCGGGACGCCGAGCTCGCTCGCGTACGCCGTGAACTCCTCGGCGATCGCGGCGAAGACGGACTCCTTGTACTCCACGAGGTCCATCTTGTTGACGGCGAGGACGACGTGCGGGACGCGGAGCAGGGCGGCGATCGCCGCGTGGCGGCGGGTCTGCTCGACGACGCCGTTGCGGGCGTCCACCAGGATCACCGTGAGCTCGGCGGTGGAGGCACCCGTCACCATGTTGCGGGTGTACTGCACGTGGCCGGGGGTGTCGGCGAGGATGAACCGCCGCTGTGCCGTGGCGAAGTAGCGGTAGGCGACGTCGATGGTGATGCCCTGTTCGCGCTCCGCGCGCAGGCCGTCGGTGAGCAGGGCGAGGTCGGGGGCGTCCTGACCACGGTTGCGGGAGGCGTGCTCGACGGCCTCCAGCTGGTCGGCGAGGACCGACTTGGAGTCGTGCAGCAGGCGGCCGACGAGGGTGGACTTGCCGTCGTCGACGGAGCCGGCGGTCGCGAAGCGCAGCAGCGTGGTCGCGGACAGCTGCTCGACCGAGAGCGTCTGGGTGGGTTCGGCGGTGCTGGTCATGTCTAGAAGTACCCCTCGCGCTTGCGGTCTTCCATCGCGGCCTCGGACATCTTGTCGTCGGCGCGGGTGGCGCCGCGTTCGGTGAGCCGGGAGGCGGCGATCTCGGCGATCACGGCGTCCAGGGTGGTGGCGTCGGAGTCGACGGCGCCGGTGCAGGACATGTCGCCGACGGTGCGGTAGCGCACCAGGCGCTTCTCGACGTGTTCGTCGTCCTTGGGGCCGCCCCAGTCACCGGCGGTGAGCCACATGCCGGCGCGCTGGAACACCTCGCGTTCGTGGGCGAAGTAGATCTGGGGGAGGTCGATGTGTTCCCGGGCGATGTACTGCCACACGTCGAGCTCGGTCCAGTTGGACAGGGGGAAGACGCGGACGTGCTCACCCGGGGCGTGGCGGCCGTTGTACAGGTTCCACAGTTCGGGGCGCTGGCGACGGGGGTCCCACTGGGAGAACTCGTCCCGCAGGGAGAAGACGCGCTCCTTGGCGCGGGCCTTCTCCTCGTCGCGCCGGCCGCCCCCGAAGACGGCGTCGAAGCGCTCGGACTGGATCTTCTCGGTGAGGGGCACCGTCTGCAGCGGGTTGCGGGTGCCGTCGGGACGTTCGCGCAGCACACCGCGGTCGATGTAGTCCTGGACGGAGGCCACATGGAGACGCAGCCCATGTGCGGCGACCACACGGTCGCGGTACTCCAGGACCTCGGGGAAGTTGTGTCCCGTGTCGACGTGCAGCAGGGTGAAGGGGATCGCGGCGGGGGCGAATGCCTTCAGGGCGAGGTGCAGCATGACGATGGAGTCCTTGCCGCCGGAGAACAGGATCACCGGCCGTTCGAACTCCCCCGCGACCTCACGGAAGATGTGCACCGCCTCGGACTCCAACGCATCCAGGTGCGAGAGCGCGTACGGGTTGACCTGCTCGGAGCCTGCGTCCTCGGAGACAGTGGCGACGGTCGTCGTCATGCGAGACCCCTCTCGTTGAGCAGCGTGTGCAGCGCCGCCGCGGACTCCTGCACGGTCTGGGTGTGCGACTCGATCCGCAGATCGGGCGACGCGGGCTCCTCGTACGGGTCGTCGACCCCGGTGAGCCCCTTGAGCTCGCCGGCGGCCTGCTTGGCGTACAGCCCCTTCACATCGCGTACGGAGCACACCTCGACCGGGGTCGCGACATGCACCTCGATGTACGCGGCGCCGCTCTCCTGGTGGCGCTTGCGCACGGCCTCACGGCTGTCCGCGTACGGCGCGATCACCGGGACGAGCGTCTTGACGCCGTTACGGGCGAGCAGTTCGGCGAGGAAGCCGATGCGCTGCACGTTCGTGTGCCGGTCCTCGCGGCTGAAGCCGAGGCCCGCCGAGATGAACTCGCGGATCTCGTCGCCGTCGAGCACCTCGACGAGATGGCCCTCCTCGCGCAGCCGGCCCGCCAGCTCGTACGCGATGGTGGTCTTGCCGGCACTCGGCAGACCCGTGAGCCAGATGGTGGCTCCGGTCGTCACGTGCAACTCCTCAGTCGTTGTCTTCATCCGTGCAGTCCGCACTCGGTCTTGCCGCGGCCCGCCCAGCGTCCGGCGCGGGCGTCCTCGCCCTCCAGGACCCGGCGGGTGCAGGGGGCGCAGCCCACGGAGGTGTAGCCGTCCATCAGCAGCGGGTTGGTGAGAACCCCGTGCTCGGTGACGTACGCGTCCACGTCGTCCTGCGTCCAGCGCGCGATCGGCGAGATCTTGACCTTGCGGCGCTTCTCGTCCCAGCCGACGACCGGGGTGTTCGCCCGGGTCGGGGACTCGTCGCGGCGCAGGCCGGTCGCCCATGCCTCGTACGACGTCAGGCCCTCTTCCAGGGGCTGGACCTTGCGCATCTTGCAGCACAGGTCCGGGTCGCGGTCGTGCAGCTTCGGCCCGAACTCGGCGTCCTGCTCGGCGACCGACTGGCGCGGGGTGAGCGTGATGACGTTGACGTCCATCACGGCCTCGACCGCGTCCCGGGTGCCGATGGTCTCCGGGAAGTGGTAGCCGGTGTCGAGGAAGACGACGTCCACGCCGGGGAAGGCGCGGGAGGCGAGGTGGGCGACGACCGCGTCCTCCATGGAGGAGGTCACGCAGAACTTCCTGCCGAACGTGTCGGCGGCCCACTGGAGGATCTCCAGCGCGGAGGCGTCCTCCAGGTCGCGCCCGGCCTGCTCGGCGAGCGCCTTGAGCTCCGCGTCGCGCCCGTCAGCCAGCTCGGTGTCGTCGGTGTCTGCCTGAATGGTCGTCATATCTCGTCCCCTCCACCCGTGTTGTGCTGAAGGCCCCGGGCGAGCAGCCCGAGGAACTTCAACTGGAAGGCTCGATTGCACGCTCCGCATTCCCACGCGCCGTGGCCCTGCTCACTGGGACGCAGGTCCTCGTCACCGCAGTAGGGGCAGTAGAACGGCGCCGCACGCTCGCTCATGGCCCCTCCTTTCGCGGCCGTTCGCCGACGCTCACGACAGTGCCTCCTCGGAGGCACGCGCGGCCCATGTGGCGAACCGCTCGCCGTCCTCGCGCTCCTGCCGGAAGCGGGTCAGGACACGCTCGACGTAGTCGGGCAGCTCCTCCGAAGTGACCTTCAGGCCACGGACCTTGCGGCCGAACCCGGCCTCCAGGCCGAGCGCACCGCCCAGGTGCACCTGGAAGCCCTCGACCTGCTCACCCCGGTCGTTGAGGACCAACTGGCCCTTGAGACCGATGTCCGCGACCTGGATACGGGCGCAGGCGTTCGGGCAGCCGTTGATGTTGATGGTGATCGGCTCGTCGAACTCCGGGATGCGGCGCTCCAGTTCGTCGATCAGCGCGGCGCCGCGCGCCTTGGTCTCGACGATGGCGAGCTTGCAGTACTCGATGCCGGTGCAGGCCATCGTGCCGCGCCGGAAGGTGGAGGGCCTGACGCTGAGGTCGAGCGCCTCCAGACCCTCGACGAGGGAGTCGACCCGGTCCTCCGCCACGTCGAGCACGATCATCTTCTGCTCGACGGTGGTGCGCAGCCGGCCGGAGCCGTGTGCCGCGGCCACCTCGGCGATCTTCGTGAGCGTCGCGCCGTCGACCCGGCCGACCCGCGGCGCGAAACCGACGTAGAAGCGGCCGTCCTGCTGCCGGTGCACACCGACGTGGTCCCGCCAGCGGGCGACCGGCTGGTCGGGGGCGGGACCGTCGACGAGCTTCCGGTTCAGGTACTCGTCCTCCAGTACCTGGCGGAACTTCTCGACACCCCAGTCGGCGACCAGGAACTTCAGGCGGGCGCGGGTGCGCAGCCGCCGGTAGCCGTAGTCACGGAAGATCGACAGGACGCCCACATGGACGTCCGCGACCTCGTCGAGCGGCACCCAGGCGCCGAGGCGCTGGCCGATCTTCGGGTTGGTGGAGAGGCCGCCGCCGACCCAGAGGTCGAAGCCGGGGCCGTGCTCGGGGTGGTTCACGCCGACGAAGGCGACGTCGTTGATCTCGTGCGCCACGTCCAGGAGGGGCGAGCCGGAGATCGCGGTCTTGAACTTGCGGGGCAGGTTCGAGAACTCGGGGTTGCCGATGACGCGGCGGTGGATCTCCTCGATGGCGGGGGTGCCGTCGATGATCTCGTCCTCGGCGATGCCGGCGACGGGCGAGCCGAGGATCACGCGGGGCGTGTCACCGCAGGCCTCGGTGGTCGAGAGGCCGACCGCTTCGAGCCGCTCCCAGATCTCGGGTACGTCCTCGATGCGGATCCAGTGGTACTGCACGTTCTGCCGGTCGGTGAGGTCGGCGGTGCCGCGCGCGAACTCCTGCGAGATCTCGCCGATGACGCGGAGCTGCTCGGTGGTGAGGCGGCCGCCGTCGATGCGGACGCGCAGCATGAAGTACTCGTCGTCCAGCTCCTCCGGCTCCAGGATCGCGGTCTTGCCGCCGTCGATCCCGGGCTTGCGCTGGGTGTAGAGGCCCCACCAGCGCATACGTCCGCGCAGGTCATTGGGGTCGATCGAGTCGAAGCCCCGCTTGGAGTAGATCGTCTCAATGCGTGTCCGCACATTGAGACCGTCGTCGTCCTTCTTGAACTGCTCGTTGCCGTTGAGCGGGGTGAAGTGACCCACGGCCCACTGACCCTCGCCGCGGTGACGGCTCACCTTGCGGCGGGGCGCGGCGGGATTCTGCGGGGTGGCGGCCATGGCTGTTACGTCCTTCGGGACTGCGGGACAGGTCTGAAAGCGGCTCTGACCTGCGCATACGGGCGCATACGGAAGTATGGGCGCGTCATTGCGCAAGGGTCGCGAAACTGGGGGATACGGCGGCGCTGGGCCCGTGGCCGAAGGCCACCGGCGAGTGCGTCAGCGCGCCGGACAGATGGCGCTGGACATGCGGCCGAGATCGACGTGTCGCCGACTCACCAAGGCAATTCCAGTTCCAGACATGACGGAAGCGTGTCACGGGGATCTCGGGGCAGTCCACCACCGTCCAGAATGCGGACGAGAATGTCCCGCATGTTGGGACGCTGTGGTGTTCGTCACTCAGGCCCAGGTCAGAACCGTACGCCAGGGGCTTCCGCCAGGTGCGGGACACAGGCGGACGCCCCCTCGTATTCTGCCCTTCCGGTACGGCGCGGTGGCCGGAGGGGGAGTCCATGGGGGAGCGCGTGCACGACGTGTTGCTGGCCGCGAGCGGCGTCGTCCTCACCATCCTCGTCCTGAAATTCAAGGACGTGTTCAAGCGCCTCGTCGACCTGGCTGGCACCGCGCTCTACAACCGGCTTGCGGGCAGCGCGCTCCTCGCCCGCACGGCACTGCGCCGGTACACGGTCCGGATGTACGAACGCCACCACCGCTTCGCCGTCTCCTTCCGCCCCGGGGAGGCCGAGGCCATGGACATGGCGTCGGTCTACGTCCCGCTGCGCGCCGCATCCGGTTTCGGCGCCGCGGCCGAGCAGGGCGAGGCCGGCGCCACGCTGGCCGAGGTGCGCCGGGCCGTGGTCCTCGGCGTCCCCGGCGCGGGAAAGACGATGCTGCTGCGCCACACCGTGCTGGCCTGGGCCCGGAGGCGCTACGACCCCGGCGCGTCGCCCTGGCGCACCTGGTACGACCCGCGCCTCAGACACCGAGTGGAATTGGGGACGCCGACCGACATCCCCGTCCTCCTCCCCCTGCACTCCGTGGACCTGGCCCAGGGCGATCTCGTACGGCACATCGTCGGACACTTCGCCGAGCACGGCTTCCCGAAGGCCGACAAGTGGGTCGCGCGGGCCCTCGACGAGGGACGGCTCGCCCTCTACTTCGACGGACTCGACGAGGTGCCGACGGCGCAGCGCCCCGAGGTGGCCGCGGCGATCGGGAAGTTCATGACCGTGTATGGCCGCTGCCGTGCCGTGGTCACCTGCCGGGTCGCGGTGTACCGGGGCGAGTTCAACGAGGAGGCCGACCGGACGCTGCGCGTCGAGGAGTTCGACGACCGGCTCGTCGACCGCTTCCTGCGCGGCTGGACGTGGCCGCCGAGCCTGGAGCCGGACACCGTGGACCAGCTCCTCGGCGCCCTGCGCGACACCCCGCAGCTGATGACCCTGGCCCGCAACCCGCTGCTCCTCACGATGATCGCGACCCTCTACAGCCACGAGTACGCGGGGACCGGCCAGGCCCTCCCGCACAATCGCACCGACTTCTACGAACAGGTCACCGTCAGCCTGCTCCGCGACCGGCAGCGCGACGCGCACTTCGCTCAGCCCATGAAGCGGTCGGCACTCCAGCAGCTCGCCCTCGCCGCACAGGGCGTCCCGCCGGACGCGTACGACCGGCTCGCGATCCCTTACGACAAGGTGCTGCCGGTGATGCGCGAGACCCTGGAGCGGTACGGGCGCCCGGCCGACGACGCCGAGGCCATGCTCAACGAGATCGTCGACCGCAGCGGCCTGCTCCTGTCCGTCGACAACGGCGAGCGCTTCCAGTTCGCCCACCTCACGCTCCAGGAGTACCTGGCGGCCACGGCTCTCGCCGATGAACCGGCCGCGATCCGCGAGCGCTATCTCCGGGACCCGGAGGTCTGGCGCGAGACGGTCCGGCTGTGGTGCGGCGTCGTCTCCCGCGACTGCACCGACGTGGTGCGCGAGATCCTGGCCGCCGACCCGCTGCTCGCCTTCCAGTGCCTGGCCGACGCACAGGTCGTGGAGGACGGGCTCGCGGACGAACTGGTGACGATGTTCCACGATCGCCTCGGGGGCGGCGGGATTGTCGGAGCGGACGAGGACGCCGTCGTGGCCGCGTTCGGACTCGTGGCCGCGGACCGGCGCCCGCGCGGGCTCGCGGTGTTCGAGTTGCTGCGGGAGACGGCGGAGGGTTCCGACGACCCCGGGCGGGCTCGGGCGGCGACCTATGCGCTCGCGGCCACGCATCTGCCGCGGGCGGCGCGGTTCCTGGCGTCGCGGCTCCTGCAACTACCGGTGGCGAAGGAGGCGTTGGCGTCCATGGGGGATGTCGCGGTGGCGGCCGTACTCGCCCCTGAGCCGGATCTGCCCGGTGAGTTGATCACGGAGATGCTGTGGGCCGTCAGGACACCGAGGGCGATTCACTCCCTTGCTGAACTGCTCCGCTCGGACGACCCCGCGACCGCACAGGACGCGGCGTTTCGCCTGGCCGATCTGGTGCGGGACCGCGGGCTGGTGGCGGTGAAGAGGAACGTCTCCAGAGAACTGGACTGGGTCTTGCGCTACCGGCCCGGCTGGAGCGAGTTCTTCTGGGTGATGGGGCCCTACCGTGAAGGGGGCGACTGGGCGGGGCCGCGGGGCATCTTCATCGCGCTGGCCGCCCACCTTCGCAAGGCCGCCGAGTCCGGCGCGGCCCCACCACCCGGCGTGGAGCCCGACCCTCGCCTCGTGGTGCCGCTCGCCCTGGTGGACTACGGCGGCGCCGGACCGAGGGAACTGAGCCTGGGGAACGAGCTCGTCGACACCACCCTCTATGCGGACCTGGACGCTTTTTTCGGCGGCGCCGGGGGTTGGGCCCGGTCGTTGAGCCAGGGCCGACACGGACTGGCCGAGCTCGGAGTCCATCTGACCGCCTTCAACCCTTCGGACGAAACCGGCGCCGAGCTGGGGCGCCGTCTGGTGGCGGCGGCGGGCCTGTCCGAGGCACGCGTGAGACTGCTGGGTTGGCTCCGGCCGGACCTGTGCCTGCGTGCCGTGCGACTGCTCACCACCACCGGTATCGCGCGCAACGAGAGCTGGCGGTCCGGTACCACGCGCCTGAGGGAATCCGAGTTCGCCGTCAGGTTCTCCGCACTCCTGGTGCTGTACGTGATGCTGTCGATCGCCCCCTGCGCGAGGGCTGGCGCGGTTGTCCTGGGTGGCTGGTCATGGGGCGTACAGGGCTGGCTGGGCGTCCTCTTCCTGGCCCTGAACGTGGGATGCCTGATGTACTTCGGTCTCGTCGGGACCAGACCCCGTTTCCGGCATCCCATCGGCCGTGACAGGCAAGCGTGGGCCAGGGAACACCTCGACCAGGCCGCCCGACGCGACATCTGGACCGTGACGGTCTGCCTCGTGCCGCTCGGCAGCTGCATCGCCCTGGCCGAGTGGTGGGGCACCTGGGCGTCGGGTGCCCTCGGCGTCGCGCTCTGCGCGGGAGTCATCGTGCTGCTGGCCCCCCTGGCGACGCCTCGGGTGCTGGAGAAGTTCCTCGACGAGGGGCTGCCCTCCCGGGTACTGCCCCTCGTCCAGGAGTGACCCCCTACCGACCCGCTACGCCCCCGGCCAAGGCCCCGGCGCAGCCGCCTCGGCCTCCTCCTCGACCTTCGTGTCGAAGAGCTTGAAGCCGCGGCGCTGGTAGTTGTCCATGGCGTGCTCGCCGTCCTTGCTGCACGTGTGCAGCCAGACCCGCTTGGTCTCGGCCCGGTCCGGCCACCGCTCGGCCAGGTCCCAGGCGCGCGCGGCGCCGTACGCGAGGAGATGGCCGCCGATGCGGCGGCCGCGGAAGGCGGGGATCAGGCCGAAATAGACGATCTCCACGGCTCCGTCGTCCTGCGGGTCCAGCTCGACGTAGCCCGCCGGGGTGCCCCGGTCGTAGGCGACCCAGGTCTCCACGCCGGGCCGGGCCAGGAACTCCTGCCACTGCGCGTACGTCCAGGCGAGCCGGTCGGTCCAGAGGATGTCGCTGCCGACGGACGCGTACAGGAAGCGGCTGAACTCCGGCGAGGGCACCTCGGCGCGGACGATCCGGACGTCCCCCTCCGGGGCGACCGCGGGGAGCAGGTCGGTCGGGGCCGTCTGCTCCAGGGACCAGGTGGTCACAGTGACGTTGCTCATGCGGGCCAGGGAATCATCTTCCCCGGCGGCCTGTCGAAAGGGGTCGGCCAGGGCGGCGCAGGGACCGGCTATTCCAGAGACTTCTCGACGGCGGTGAGCGGGGCCGCGTAGAGCACGCCGTCCGGGGACAGGGACCACAGTTCGCCGGTCTGCTCCCAGTACGACAGGGAGCGGGTGCCCCGGCCCCAGCAGGCGTGCGACTGGTCCGCGGTGCACTCGGCGGCCTTGGCGCCGCTTCCGCTCTGCCGCCACAGGACGTCGCGGTGGTCCGAGGTGCGGTCGACGTACCAGTCGGCCCCGCTCGCGCCCTCGGCCCGGTGGGAGAGGACCCCGGACACGCCGGTCGCCTTCGTCTCGTAGGCCTCGCTCGCGTCGACACGCCCACGGGTGTCGCCGGCCAGCAGGCCGCCGCGGGCCGTGTCCGTGCCGAGGCCGAAGGGGTAGCGCCACAGGCGGGTGCGGCGGTCGCTGCCCTGGGGGATCCGCTCGCTCGCGACCAGGCTGTCGGGCGCCGAACTGCGGTCGAGGGAGAGGGCGCCGGGACATGGGGTGCCCTGGTCCGTCGTCGGGTCGCAGCGGCCGCCGGCCGGGGTGTACGAGCCGATGGCGGGCAGCACGTACTGGTAGCCGTGCGCCGCGTAGCCGCCGTTCACCCTGCCGATCGCGTTGTCGGCCGCGTCGGCCTTCAGGATGCGGTGCAGGTCGAAGACGAGCAGGCCGCCCGTGCGGTCCGCGCCGCCCTCGGCGGTGACGATCAGCTTGCCCTGGTACCAGACCATCCCGGACAGCCGGGAGCGGACCGCCGTGAAGTCCTTGCCGCCGTCCGTCGGGGCCACGAGGAGGATCCAGCGGTACGTGAGGCGGTCCGGGTCGTTCGCGTCTATGACGGCGATCCGGGCCAGGCTCCTGTCGCGCGCCGGGGTGCCGGCCGTGCGCGCGCTGTGCGTCCAGCCCGCGAGGATCACCCGGTTCTCGCCCCACGCGCCGTCGTCGTCCGCGTCGCCGGAGGTGGTGACGGCCCGCGGCACCCAGCCCGGTGACGTCGAGTCGGCGCGGTCCCAGCAGTACGCGCGCGTGGCCGTCGGCTCGACGGGCAGCGCGTCCGTCTCGGCGGTGTCGCAGCCCGCCCGGTTGCGCATCACGTGATCGGTGTCGGTGAGGACCCCCGAGACGCCGACGTTCCCGCCCATCCGGCGCGTGAGCGTGTCCAGCGTCCTCGCGTCGACGAGGTTCTCGTGCAGCCGGAGCGGGCCCGCCTGGGACACCGGCGCGAGCGCGCCCGGGGCCCCGCTGCCGGAGGCCTGGGAGGTGCTGATCAGCGTGGCGGCCGCGGTCAGCGCGAGCGCGGTTCCGGCGAGGGTGGCGCGCAGCGCCTGTCCCCTCCTGCGCCGGCGATGCCTGCCGCGGTGTTTCATGCGTCCTCCCGAGGAAGGCCAACTGCCTCCCACGCTCAGGGCGTTGACGGAGAGGCGGGTGGGGGGCCTGTCAGAGGATGCTACGCCAGGTGACCGCAGGCCTGGTGGAAGACCCGTAAACAGGGCAAGATCTCGCCGCGCAACGTCACCCCCCGCATCCACGGTCCACCCATGTTCTGGAGGATGTGCATGACACGCCGACACTCCCGCGTGCTGCTCACCACGGCCACCCTCGCCGTGGCCCTGGCCACCCTTGCCGCGCCCGCGACGGCGTCCGCCGACCCGCAGGCGCGCGTCTTCATGGTCAACCCCGTCCAGTCGTCGGGCGACGAGAGCCTCACCGACCAGAAGGACTCCGCCACGGCGGTTCCGGGCTCCGCGTACGCCCTGGCCGCCCTGCGCAACCTCGACTCCTCCGGCGGCCTGTCCGGCAAGTGGGTCTACGTCAGATCGGACACCGGCGCCTCCGCGAAGATCGCGGACGACGGCACGTACACCCGCAAGGACGACCAGTTCGAGCAGGTCATGGCGTACTTCTGGGTCAACGAGGCCCAGGAGTACCTGCAGAGCCTCGGCTTCGGCAGCGAACTGCCCGGCGCCAACGACCGCGCCCAGCCCGTCCGCATCAACCAGTGGGGCGCCGACAACTCCTTCTTCACCGACAAGAAGGCGGAGATCCGCTTCGGCAAGGGCGGTGTCGACGACGCGGAGGACGCCGAGGTCATCGTCCACGAGTACGGCCATGCCGTGCACAACGCCCAGGTCCCCGGCTTCGGTACGTCCGAGGAGGCGGGCTCCATCGGCGAGGCCTGGGGCGACTACCTCGCGGTCTCGGTCGGCGCCTACGCGGACGCCAAGTACGGCTGGCCGCGCAGGACGGATCTCGCGTGCGTCGCCGACTGGGACTCGGTGGCGTACACCTCGGCGGCTCCGCACTGTCTGCGGCGCGTCGACGGGAACAAGGTGTACGGCGACAAGGTCGGCGAGGTGCACGCCGACGGGGAGATCTGGTCCCGGGCGCTGTTCGACATCCGGGGCGCGCTGGGTGCGCGCGAGGCCGACCGGATCATCGTGAACGCGCAGTTCGGCTTCGCGCCCGACACGAGCTTCACGGACGCGGCGCTCACGACGATCACCACCGCCCGGAAGATGTACGGCACGTCCGCCGCCGACACCGTCCGGGCCGCCTTCCGGGCCCGGGAGATCCCCGGAGTGTGAGTGCAGGGCGGGGGGGGGGGCCGCGGGGCCGGCCCCCCCCCCCGGGCGGGGGGGCGGGGGGGGGGGGGGAGGCACACGCACCCGGCGGCACACACCCCCCCCCCCCCCCCCCCGCC
>NZ_JBEXDZ010000166.1:0-21345 GCF_040606085.1 Streptomyces sp. NPDC005485
TAGAGCAGCTGACTCTTAATCAGCGGGTCCGGGGTTCGAGTCCCTGGCGGCGCACCGACCGAAGAGGCCCCTCGCAGCAGCGAGGGGCCTCTTCGCCGTCCCCGTCCACCCCGCCCGTCGCTCCTGCCACGGCCGCCCCACCCGCCGGTCCGCCGCGCCGCCGACTGAACCGGTTCACCGGACCGGGCCGCCGCGTCCCCTCTTTTGACCGGTCGCCGTACGGTCACCTTCGTCCCTTCCTCGTACACCTGTCCCTAAGAGCGCGTATGACCGGTTAACACCGCGTTTCGCATCTTGCGATCATGATGGACGACGTAGAACCCTGGGCTTCAAGGGACTGTCGATACACGACAGTTGGGGGATCGGCCGGTTGCGACTGTGATGGGGATGGGGCCCCACTCATGAACGGATGCCGAGGGGGCATCATGCAACCGGAAGGTCGCGTTTCCGTGTCTCTGAAGTGTGGATGACGTGGTGACGCACCTGCCACTGATGCGTTCGCGAAGGTCGAGGGGGACCCGAGCGAACGGAAGACCGACGAACACGCACCTGTGCGTGCGGGGGGATGACTCATGACGCCGACGGGCGCCCGGCAGAACTTCGACCCGTCCGAGACGACTCAACTAAGGGTGCCATCGCACCGGACCGGCGGATTCCGCAGAATCAGGAAGACGCTGCCGAGATACGACTACGAGCACTACAGCCGGCTCGCGGGGCCCCTGACGCAGCCGGACCCGAACAAGCCGTACAAGGTCCAGTACCGCTCGCTGCTGTCGCAGGAGCCGCACCGCATACGGGCCGCCCTCATGCTCGGCGCCGCCCCGCTGCTCTCGCTGGTCCTGCTCGGCTGGCTGCTCCAGCCGGAGCACTGGACCGAACGCGACTACCCGGCCTACGACTTCCTGCCGGCGCTCGACATCGTGATGCTGGTGTCGATCGGGCTGATCGAGTTCTTCCGCTGCATGAACGTGCTGTCGAACGCGCACGCCACCCTGGTCGCCCGCGACCCGGTCCCGGTGGTGCCCGAGACCGGCACCAGAGTCGCCTTCCTCACCTCTTTCGTGCCCGGCAAGGAACCCCTCGCCATGGTGACGAAGACCCTGGAGGCGGCCGTCAGGATCCGCCATCGGGGCCTTCTGCACATCTGGCTCCTGGACGAGGGCGACGACCCCGAGGTGAAGGCGGTCTGCGAGCGCCTCGGCGTGCACCACTTCTCCCGCAAGGGAATCGCGAAGTGGAACCAGGCCAAGGGCCCGCACCGCGCCAAGACCAAGCACGGCAACTACAACGCCTGGCTGGAGGCGCACGGCGACGCGTACGACTACTTCGCCTCGGTCGACACCGACCATGTGCCGCTGCCCAACTACCTGGAGCGGATGCTCGGCTTCTTCCGCGACCCGGACGTCGGCTTCGTCATCGGCCCGCAGGTGTACGGCAACTACGACAACCCCATCACCAAGGCCGCCGAGTCCCAGCAGTTCCTCTTCCACGCCCTCATCCAGCGGGCCGGGAACTTCTACGGCTCCCCGATGTTCGTGGGCACCTCCAACGCCGTACGCATCAGGGCGTTGAAGCAGATCGGCGGTCTGTACGACTCGATCACCGAGGACATGGCGACCGGCTTCGAGATCCACCGCGCCAAGAACCCGGCCACCGGCAGCCGTTGGAAGTCGGTGTACACGCCGGACGTGCTGGCCGTCGGTGAAGGGCCCAACGCCTGGACCGACTTCTTCACCCAGCAGCTGCGCTGGTCGCGGGGCACCTACGAGACGATCCTCAAGCAGTACTGGAAGGGCTTCTACTCCATGCCTCCGGGCAAGCTCTTCAACTACACGATGATGATCATCTTCTATCCGATGTCGGCCCTCAACTGGATCCTGGCGGCCCTGAGTTGCGCCCTGTTCCTGGGCCTCGGCGCCTCGGGCGTCAACATCGACCCGACGGTCTGGCTGATGCTGTACGGCAACGCGTCGGCGCTGCAGATCGGCCTGTACATCTGGAACCGCCGCCACAACGTCTCGCCGCACGAGCCGGAGGGGTCGGGCGGCGTCGCCGGCATGGTGATGTCGGCCCTGTCCGCGCCGATCTACGCGCGCTCGCTCATGGACGCCGTACTGCGCCGCAAGAGCAAGTTCGTGGTGACACCCAAGGGCGACTCGGCGAGCCCGGACACACTGTTCGGGACCTTCCGGATCCATCTGTTCTTCATCATGGTCTTCGGCGCCTCCATGAGCGCCTCGTTCGCCTACGGGCACGCCCACCCGGCGATGCTCACCTGGGCGTCGTTCGCGCTGCTGATCACCGCGTCGCCGATCTTCGCCTGGCAGTGGTCGCTGCGCCAGGCGGAGAAGAAGCCCACGGCGCCCCCCTCGACGCCGCCCACCGTGCCGATCCCCGCGCAGGCCTCGGGGCCCCAGCAGGAACAGCACGCGGCGCACGCCCCGCACTCTCCGCATGCCCCGCAGCACAAGCCCAGTTGGGCCGCGGCGAGCGGGGGCGGCGACCCGGCCCGGGACGAGCCGCAGGACGAGCCGAGAGACCAGCCCATGGATCACACGATCCGGATCGCCCTTGGGGGACGTAAGAAATGAAAGACGGTGCAAGCCGCCGCCGCGCTCGTCGTCTGGCGATAGGCGCGGCGGTGGTTCTCGCGCTGGCGGGGATGAACGGGCCGTGGCTGTATCGCTTCGGGACGGAGCAGTACCACCAGTACAAGATCAACAAGCCGGAGTACAAGGCCGACAACGGGCACTGGGATGTCGTCCAGTTCCCCGAGGAGTACCGCCAGAACACCATTCACGCGGCCCTGTTGCACACCGGAAAGATCCTGCTGATCGCGGGCTCGGGCAACAACCAGGACAACTTCGACGCGAAGCGGTTCGAGACCCGGATCTGGGACCCGGTCAACAAGACGATCAAGAAGATTCCCACGCCGGCCGACCTCTTCTGCACGGGCCACACCCAGCTCGCCAACGGCAATCTGCTGATCGCGGGCGGGACCAGGCGGTACGAGAAGCTGAAGGGTGACGTCACCAAGGCCGGCGGCCTGATGATCGTGCACAACGAGAACCCGGACAAGCCGATCACACTGCCGGCGGGCACCAAGTTCACCGGCAGGAACAACGCCAGGACGTTCGTCTCCAAGGACCCGGTGCTGGTGCCGCGCGCGAAGAAGGTCTTCGACAAGGCGACCGGAAAGTTCCTGCGCAACGACCCGGGCCTCGGCCGTATCTACGTCGAGGCGCAGAAGAGCGGCACCAAGTACGAGACGGGCACCCAGGACAACTACCGGATCCAGGGCCTGACCGGCACCGACGCCCGCAACACGTACGGCATCGCGCAGAAGCTCGCCCTGGACAAGAAGGACTTCCAAGGCATCCGCGATGCCTACGAGTTCGACCCGGTCGCCGAGAAGTACATCAAGGTCGACCCGATGAACGAGGCCCGCTGGTACCCGACGCTCACCACCCTGTCGGACGGCAAGGTTCTCAGCCTCTCCGGCCTCGACGAGATCGGCCAGCTGGTCCCGGGCAAGAACGAGGTGTTCGACCCGAAGACCAAGAAGTGGACGTACACCAAGGGCATCCGCCAGTTCCCGACGTACCCGGCGATCTCGCTGATGCAGAACGGCGAGCTGTTCTACTCGGGCTCGAACGCCGGATACGGGCCCGACAACGTCGGCCGCGACCCCGGCGTCTGGGACCTGGACACCAACAAGTTCACCAAGCTCAAGGGGCTGAGCGACCCGGACCGGATGGAGACGTCGGGCACGGTGCTGCTGCCGCCCGCGCAGAACGAGAAGTACATGGTGATCGGCGGCGGCGGGGTCGGCGAGTCCGACAGGTCCAGCAAGAAGACCCGGATCATCGACCTCAAGTCGGACAACCCGAGATTCGTGGACGGGCCCGAGCTGGAGAAGGGCACCCGCTACCCGCAGTCCTCGATCCTGCCCGACGACACGGTGCTGGTGTCGGGCGGCTCGGAGGACTACCGCGGCCGCGGCGACTCCAACATCCACCAGGCGCGGATCTACGACGCGAAGTCCAACACCTTCAAGCAGGTCGCCGACCCGCTGGTGGGCCGCAACTACCACTCGGGCTCGATCCTGCTGCCCGACGGCCGCGTGATGTTCTTCGGCTCCGACTCGCTCTACGCCGACAAGGCCGACACCAAGCCCGGCGTGTTCGAGCAGCGCATCGAGATCTACACCCCGCCCTACCTCTACCGTGACTCGCGGCCCTCGCTCTCCGGCGGCCCGAAGACCGTTCCCCGCGGCGGTACGGCGACGTTCACCTCGGCGCACGCCTCGTCCATCACCACGGCCCGGCTGATCCGGCCGAGCGCGTCCACGCATGTCACCGACGTCGACCAGCGGTCCATCGCACTGGATCTGAAGAAGACGAAGGGCGGCATCGAGGTCACCGTGCCGAAGAACCGGAACCTGGTGGAGTCCGGCTGGTACATGCTCTTCGTGACGGACGACCAGGGGACACCGAGCAAGGCCCAGTGGGTGAAGGTGCCGTGATTCAGGGATAGTTGCTACGTGACTGGGGGCGCCCTCCGCTTCGGAGGGCGCCCCCAGTCACGTACGCAAGTAGTCGGCTATTTGCTGGACTTGGCCAGCTTGAGGGCGTAATCCGCCCACCACTCCCCCGCCTTGGGCCCGCCCTTGCACGTGCCGTCCGACTCGCCCGGCCGCTTGACCCACAGATAGGCGTCCACCAGTGGGTCGGCGGTCTTGGTGGTCGGTTCCTCACCGAGCGCACGGCCCGGCGGGTTGCACCAGTTCTCGTCGGCCTTGCCGCTCGTGTACGGCCCGTTGCCGTTGCGGCTGGTGTCGATCACGAAGTGCTTGCCGCCGACCTTCGCGGACAACTGCTTGCCGTACGCGATGGAGTCCTTGGTCGAGTAGAAGTTGGAGACGTTGACCGAGAAGCCGTCGGCCTGGGCGATGCCCGCCCACTTCAGTGGCTCGAAGATCTGGTCGGGGTGGCCCCAGCCCGCGTTGCCCGCGTCCAGGTACACCTTCGTGTTCTTCAGGGACTTGAGCTTTCCGATGGCGCTCTTGAGGAGGAAGTAGCGCTCCTCGTGGAACTCGTTCGGTGTGCACTGGTTGACCAGGTGCAGGATCGCGTCCGGTTCCAGGATCACGGTGGCCGGCCGGTCGCCGATGCCCTGGGCGACCCCGTCGATCCAGGCCTTGTAGGCGTCGCCGTCGGCGGCGCCGCCCTGGGAGAACTGGCCGCAGTCGCGGTGCGGAATGTTGTAGAGGACGAGGATCGCGGACCGGTTCGCCTTCTCCGCGGCCTCGGTGAAGCCGCGCGCCTCCGCCTCCGGGTTCTCCGGGCCGATCCACTCACCGGTCGGCTGCTCGGCGATCTTGCGGATCTGCTCGGCGTCGCTCTTCTTGCCGTCCTTCGCGTACCGGGCGACCTGCTCGGCCGCGTTCCCGGACGGGTTGACCCAGAACGGGTCCGAACTCCTGGGCTGCTGGGTGACCTTGGAACCCGAACCGTCGTCTTCGTCGCCGCCGCCCCCGGAGGAGCACCCGGCGAGCAGCAGTGCCGCCCCCGCCACCGCTACGGACGCCCAAGTTCCGGCCCCCTTCTTGCCGTACATCCAACTCCCCCTTGGGTGCACTGTCCGAAGCATCAATCCTGACATACCCACCGCGCCGCCCACGAGATCGCCCGAGCCTTGTCGGCGAGCTGTTACAGCCCCGGGCGACCGGGCCGGCGCGGCCGGGCGGGGGCGGTCGACGGGCGAAGGAGCATCAGGGACATAGGGGACACGGGCTTTCGCCGGCCCATCCGAACCCGGTGGAAACCTCGCATAAATCCGGCCGTCACCTGCGCGCATCACGCTGCGCCACGACCGGTCGACCTGGCGTCAAACAGACTCTAGGCCGCAGCGCTCATCCGTTCTAGAGTTGCCTCAAACGGCCCCAGCCCCCGGCTCGTTACTCAATCCGCCCTGTGCGGATTGGCCCCAGAACCTCCCGCGCCGATCGCCGGGTTACTCCCGCAGCCCGTGCGCGCGCGGTCGAGGACCAGCCCGGCCGGCGGCTCCGGGGGGAGCGGGCCGCCGGTCGGGCCAGGTGACCTGGCCCCCTCACAGGCCGGTGCCACTGAGATACGCGGAGACCACGACGTTCGCCGAATAACTGCGTGTGGCGCGGTCGAACGTGCCGCCGCAGGTGATGAGCCGCAGCTCGGCACGGCCCGACCGGTGTGGCCCGTAGGCCTGTTGGGCGTCGAAGCGGTCGCGTGCGAGGACCCGGACGTCGTCCACGGTGAACTCGGCGACCGTACCGTCGTCGCGGATCACCCGGACCGTCTCGCCCGGCCGCAGCGCGCTGAGCCGGTAGAAGACCGCGGGCCGGGTCTCGGTGTCGACGTGCCCCACGAACAGCGCGGTCCCGGCCGCCCCGGGCTTCGCCCCGCGCGCGTACCAGCCGACCACGCCCGGCTGGTCGAACGGCGGCGGATCGATGGCTCCCCGCGGATCGAGGCCGCGGGACACGACCGGCGCCTGCACCCCCATCGCCGGGATGTCGATGCGCTGCGGTCTGGCCTCCCCGAGCGGCTTGAGCGCGGGCGGCAGCCTCGCCTCCGGCGGCCGTCCCACCGCCGCCATGTCGCCGGTGGTCGGCGCCGACGTCCCCTGCCGTACGTCCGTCACCTCGCGCCCCCACAGCCACAGCCCGAGCAGCAGCACCACCCAGGCGACCCCGGTCAGCAGGCGCCCGGTGCCGGAGGAACGCTCCCGCCCGGAACTCTCGGATCTCACCGTCAGTCCACGTCGCGGTTGCGGCGGGCACCGCGCGCCGCCACGGCGATCGCGGCGACGCTCGCGAGGATGAGGCCGATCACCGCCTGCCGGGTGCCCGGCCCGGCGTTCCGGGCGTCCACGGCGTGCGCGGCGTTCACCGAGTCGAGGTGCGCGGTGCCGCCGCCGCCCGCGTCGACGGGGGCCACGGGCGAGACCGGAGCGGAGGGGGTGGAGAGAGCGGATGCCGTGGCCGAGGAGGGCGGCCCGGGGACGGTGATCGTGCCGGTCACCTTGCCGCCGCGACCGTCGCAGCCGACCTTGATGTCGTACGTGCCGGGTGGGAGCGAGGAGCGGACGCGGGTCTCCCCGACGAGCGTGCCGTCGGCCCTCGCCGCGCCGGTGAGCTGCGCGTCGGTGACGAACGCCCCGGACGCGGCCGTGCCGGTCCGCCCCGCGCAGCCCCGCGCCAGCAGCTGGATGTCGCTGCCCGGGGCGGGGGACGCGGGCGTCACGGAGACGCCCGCGTCGAACGCGTCGGAGACGTGGGCGGTGTCGGCCGCGTACGCGGTGGGGGTGAGCGCAGCCGCAGCCGCCGCCCCGGCACAGAGAGCGAGTCGCAGTGAACCCATCGTGAACCTCCAGTTGTCTGGAGACTCCTCCTACGGACGGGCCGGCGCATCCGGGGAGGGGCGCCGACTGCTCCGTACGAGTTCCCGCGCGTCCGTGCTCCCCTCAGGGGGTTCGGACAGGCGTTCAGATCCGGTCGACGAGGTCCGCGATCGAGTCCACGACCTTCGACGGCCGGTACGGGTACTTCTCGATCTCCGCGGGCGTGGTCAGCCCGGTGAGGACGAGGTAGGTCTCCATCCCGGCCTCCAGTCCGGCGAGGACGTCCGTGTCCATGCGGTCGCCGATCATCGCGCTGGTCTCGGAGTGCGCGCCGATGGCGTTGAGCCCGGTCCGCATCATCAGCGGGTTCGGCTTGCCCGCGAAGTACGGCTGCTTGCCGGTCGCCTTGGTGATCAGTGCGGCGACCGCGCCGGTGGCGGGCAGCGGGCCCTCGGTGGAGGGGCCGGTCTCGTCGGGGTTGGTGCAGATGAAGCGGGCCCCGTTGTTGATGAGCCGCACGGCCTTGGTCATGGCCTCGAAGGAGTAGGTCCGCGTTTCGCCCAGGACGACGTAGTCGGGCTCGTGGTCGGTCAGGACGTACCCGATGTCGTGCAGCGCCGTGGTCAGCCCCGCCTCGCCGATCACGTACGCCGTGCCGCCGGGCCGCTGGTCCTCCAGGAACTTGGCGGTGGCCAGGGCGGAGGTCCAGATGTTCTCGACCGGGACGTCCAGGCCCATGCGCTGCAGGCGGGCGTGCAGGTCACGGGCGGTGTAGATGGAGTTGTTGGTGAGGACCAGGAACGGCCGGCCGGACTCGCGCAGCTTCTTGATGAAGGCGTCGGCGCCGGGAATCGGCACACCCTCGTGGATGAGTACACCGTCCATGTCGGTGAGCCACGATTCGATGGGCTTGCGTTCTGCCATGTGCCGATCTCCTGCCGTACTACGCAAGGGCGTGCTGGGGCGGCCGGTACGACATTGTGCCGACGCGGACAGCCTAATCACGCAGGGCTGATCTTGACCCCGTCGCCCATGTGCGCAGTCCCGGCTGCGGGTGGCGGACCTTCACCGCGTACGTCCCCGCCGCCTGCCGGTCAGCGGCGCCGGAGCCGCAGGCGGCGGGATACGGCGAACAGCGCGGCGCCTGCCGCGAGTACGCCCGCCGCCGCGGCGAGGCCGTACGGCACCGTCGCCGGGTGTCCGGTCCTGGCCAGCTCGCCGGCCGACTCCTTCCGTGCGCCGCCGTCATTGCTGCCGGGGGCCCGGGGGCCGTCCACGACGCCGTCGCCGTCTCCGCCGTCGTTCTCGATCCGGAACTTGTACGGGTTCGACTCCCCCACCCAGTCCCCGTCGTCACCGTGCCGCTGTACGACGGCCGCGTTGGCCACGACGTCGTTCGGCACCGCCGCGTCGGAGGTCACGGAGAGCCGCACCTTGACGGTGAGGGTCCGGCCGGGGCCCACGGTGAACCCGGGGAAGCCGTCGTCGAACACCCCGATGTTCTCGTCCTCGTCGCTCCTCTCGAACGCGACGGGGTGCGGGCGTCCGCCCTTGCCGGCGTAGAACTCCAGCCGCGCCTGCTCCGGCCGCAGCGCCCGCTTCTCGTCCACGAGGACGACGACCGGATGGACGCCGCCGCAGGTGTGCGCGGTGGTGTTGGTGAGGTCGATGTACCAGGTCCCGAACCCACCGCCGACGTCGAAACCGGCGGGGCCTCCGTGGATCCGCGTCCTGACCGGGAAGTCACGGCCGCCCGGGGCGGAGCAGCTGGGGCGGGGGTTCGTGAGGGCGGTGGCGGTGGCCGTGGCGGGCACGAGGGACACGGCGGCTGCGGTGAACGTGAAGGACAGGGCGAGGGCCGGGGCCAGGGTCGTGCGCAGTCGCTTTCGCATTCGCTTTCGCATGAAGAGCCTTTGCCGATCGGGCCCTCGACCGTGCCATGCGCGCGCGAGCCCACCGGGTCACCACGCCTGCGGCGACCTCTTTCACTGATGAACTCCGCTCGGTCGGCGGAGCGGGGCGGTGCCTGGGTCGGGGCCCGGGGCGGGGGCGCGTACGCCGGCCCCGATCCCCGCCCCTCACCCGTCCCCCCGCCCGAACACCGCCCCCAGCACCAACTGGGCCGCCCCCTCCGCGACCCCCCGCTCCCCACCGGGAGCAACCCGCACCGGGACCCCGGCACGCGCCCCCTCTCGTCCGGCCCGGGCGGCAAGCACCGCCGAGACTCCGTGCACGAACGCCTCCCGGTGCCGGGCCACTGTTCGTCCGCCGAGCAGCAGCACGTCGATGTCCAGCAGTCCCACGAGGTTCGACGCCCCCTCGCCCAGTACGCGAGCCGCCTCGTCCACGGCCCCCCGCTCCACCGCCCCGAGGCACAGCACCTCGATGCACCCCCGGTTCCCGCAGCCGCACACGGGCCCGTCCAGCTGGATGACCTGGTGCCCGAACTCCCCCGCACCGGTCCTGGCCCCCCGGTGCACGGCGCCGCCGATCACGAGCCCGGCGCCCAGCCCCGTACCGAGATGGAGGTAGGCGAAGGATCCGTGGGCGGCTTCCACGGCGCCGCCCACCGCGAGCCCGAGCGCCGCCGCGTTCGTGTCCTTGTCCACCACGACGGGCGCGCCGAGCCGCCGGGCCAGCGCGTCCCGCAGCGGGAACCCGTCCCATTCGGGGAAGCCGGTCACCCGGTGCAGCACACCGCGCCCGTGGTCGAGGGGTCCGGGCAGGGCGACCCCGATCCCGAGCACCGGGGGCCGCCCCGCGAGGAGGGTCTCCACCTCCGCTGCGGCGCCCTCGACCACGGCTTCCGCCCCGGCCCCCAGACCCAGCGCGGCGCGCCGCTCGGCCACCACCGCCCCGGTGAGATCGCAGAGCACGGCCGTCAGCTCGTCGCGGTCGAGGTGGAGCCCGACGGCGTGCCCGGTCTCGGGGACGAGCCGCAGTACGGTGCGCGGCTTGCCGCCGGTGGACGCGCGGCGGCCGGCCTCCGCCGCCAGGCCGTCCGCCCGCAGCCGTGCGGTGATCTTGCTGACGGCCTGCGGGGTCAGCCGGGTCCGCTCGGCGATTTCGAGGCGGCTGATGCCGTCGGGCCCGGCGGTGCGCAGCAGGTCGAGCACGAGGGCGGCGTTGTGACTGCGCAGGGCGAGCAGATTCACCCCGGCCGCACCGGGCACGCCCGCCGCACCCTGCACACCCCCCGCACCCCTCGGCGCACCCGCCCCCACCACTGCCCCACCTGCCACGTTCGACTCCCCGCCGGTCCTGTTCACGTACGCCATTCTCCCCCGAGCTTGCACTTTGGCAACAGCGTTGCGAAAGTGGAGGCATGAGTGGACCCATGACGAGCACAGCTTCCGGCACCGGCTCCCGCCCCGGTTCCCCCCTCCGCGTGGCCCTCGTCGGCTACGGCCTGGCGGGATCCGTCTTCCACGCGCCGCTGATCGCCGCCACCGAGGGCCTCGCCCTCGACACGGTGGTCACCTCGAACCCGGAGCGGCAGGCGCAGGCCCGCGCCGAGTTCGGCGACGGCGTCCGCTTCGCGGCCTCCCCCGACGACCTGTGGGCCCGTGCCGAAGAGCTGGACCTGATCGTCATCGCGTCCCCGAACAAGACCCATGTGCCGATCGCGTCCGCCGCGCTCAAGGCGGGTCTGCCCGTCGTCGTGGACAAGCCGATCGCCGGCACCGCCGCCGAGGCGCGCGAGCTCGCCGCCCTCGCCGACGAGCGCGGTCTGCTGCTCTCCGTCTTCCAGAACCGCCGCTGGGACAACGACTTCCTGACCCTCCGCAAGCTCATCGCGGACGGCGAGCTGGGCGAGGTCCAGCGCTTCGAGTCCCGCTTCGAGCGCTGGCGCCCCCAACTCAAGGGCGGCTGGCGCGAGTCCGGCGATCCGGCAGAGATCGGAGGTCTGTTGTACGACCTCGGCAGCCATGTCGTCGACCAGGCGCTCGTCCTGTTCGGCCCGGCGGTCTCGGTGTACGCCGAGGCGGACATCCGCCGCCCGGGCGCCGAGACCGACGACGACACCTTCCTCGCGATCACGCACGAGAACGGCGTCCGCTCCCACCTCTACGCCTCGGCGACCACCGCCCAACTGGGCCCGCGCTTCCGCGTCCTGGGCTCGCGGGCCGGCTATGTGAAGTACGGCCTCGACCCGCAGGAGGCCGCGCTGCGCGAGGGCAGGCGCCCGGCGGCCGGTGAGGAATGGGGTGTCGAGCCCGAGAGCATGTGGGGCCACGTCGGCTCCGGGGAGTCCCCGCTGACCGGCGGCGGCCGGCCCGAGCCGACCCTGCCGGGCGCCTACCCCGCGTACTACGCGGCCGTGGCCGCCGCCCTCCGCGACGGCGCCCCCAACCCGGTCACCGCGCTCGAGGCCGCGGCCACCCTCGACGTACTGGAGGCGGCGCGACGCTCGGCCCGCGACGGCGGGGCGGTGTCCCTGTGAGCGCCACGAGCCCCGTACCCGCCCCCGCTGCCCCCTCGATCGCCGAACTGGAGGAGCAGGAACGCCGCCTGACGCTCCCTCACTTCGACCACGACGACGCGTGGACCCTCGGTTCGCTCCTCGTCGAACTGGCCCGGCAGCGCCGTGCGCCCGTCGCGATCGACATCCGCCGCGGCGGCCAGCAGCTCTTCCACGCGGCGCTGCCCGGTTCGACCCCGGACAACGACGCCTGGATCGACCGCAAGCGCCGCGTCGTCGAGCGCTACGGCTGTTCCTCCTACCTCGTCGGCTCCCGCTTCCGCGCCAAGGGCACGACCTTCGAGGACTCCTCGCGCCTGGACCCGGACACGTACGCGGCCCACGGCGGCGCGTTCCCGATCACGGTCGAGGGCGCGGGCGTCATCGGCACGGTGGTGGTCTCCGGACTGCCCCAGATCGAGGACCACGCGATGGTGGTCGAGGCCCTGGAGCGGTTCAAGTCCTAGGAGTGCGTACGGGGTCGGGGGCTCCCCCCGACCCCGTACGCGAAGCCTCAGCCTCAGCCTCAGCCTCAGCCGCCGAAAGTACTACGCGTCCTTCAGCTCCTGGCGCTGCCGCCCCAGCCCCTCGATCTCCAGCTCCACGACGTCCCCGGCCCGCAGGAACGGCTTCGGCTCCGGGTGGCCCATGGCGACCCCGGCCGGCGTACCGGTGTTGATGACGTCGCCCGGGTACAGGGTCATGAACTGGCTTACGTAGCGGACCACTTCGGCGACCGGGAAGATCTGCTCGGCGGTCGTGCCGTTCTGCTTCGGTTCGCCGTTGACCCAGAGCTTCAGCGACAGGTTCTGCGGGTCCGGGACCTCGTCGGCGGTCACCAGCCACGGGCCGAGCGGGTTGAACGTCTCGCAGTTCTTGCCCTTGTCCCAGGTGCCGCCGCGCTCGATCTGGAACTCGCGCTCGGAGACGTCGTGCGCCACCGCGTACCCGGCGACGTGCGCGAGCGCCTCCTCGTGCGAGGCGAGATAGCGGGCGGTCCGCCCGATGACGATCGCCAGCTCCACCTCCCAGTCCGTCTTGGTGGAGCCGCGCGGCACGAGCACGGTGTCGTACGGGCCGATCACCGTGTCCGCGGCCTTGAAGAAGATCACCGGCTCGGCGGGCGGCTCGGCACCGGTCTCCCGGGCGTGGTCGTGGTAGTTCAGCCCGATGCACACGACCTTGCCTATGCGTGCGACCGGCGGTCCGACGCGCAGTCCGGCCGCGTCGAGCACCGGCAGCTCGCCGGAATCGGCGGCGGCCCGTACGCGGCCGAGGGCCTCGTCGTCCGCGAGCAGCGCGCCGTCGACGTCCGGGACCACGCCCGACAGATCCCGCAGGCTTCCCTCGGCGTCCAGCAGCGCAGGTCGCTCCGCTCCCGCCGTACCGACTCGCAGCAGCTTCATGATCACAATCTCCCTCGATCGCGGCAGCCCAGCCGATGGGTGCAGCCATCGGAGGACTGGTCGATCCTCCAAGCTCGACGTCCAGTCCGCAATACCCCGTTCACGGACTGGACCGTAACCTCGCCTTCCGCCGCGGCTACACGAGTGCCGCCGCGGGCGCCGCCCCCGGCATGTCCCGGTACAGCACCGCCCTCTCGACCGCGCTCCATGTGGTGCTCGTCACCACGTACAGCGCGGCGGCCAGCGGCACCACGGCCACGGTGAAGAGGGTGAAGAAGGACATGAACGGCATGAACTTGTTGATCGCGCCCATCCCCGGCGTCTGCTGCCCGTCCGCACCGGCCTGGACGGGGTTCGCCGCCATCATCCGCTTCGTGCGCAGGTAATTGAAGGTCGCGACGGCCGCGACGAGGACGAACAGGCCGAGGTAGACCAGCCCCGGCGCCCCGAACACCCCGCCGTCGCCCAGGGCGTCCGCCCACCGGTCGCCGAGCGGCGCCGCGAGCAGCTTGTGGCCGAGCAGGGCGTTCGCCTCGCCGCCGATCCGCGAGCTGGAGAACAGGTGGTAGAGGAGGAAGAAGGCCGGCATCTGCAGGAGGCTGGGCAGGCAGCCGGACAGCGGCGACACCTTCTCCTCCGCGTGCAGCGCCATCAGCGCCTTCTGGAACTCCTCCGGCTTCTTCTTGTGCTTCTTGCGCAGCTCGGCGATCTGCGGCTGCAGCTTGGCGCGCGCCCGCTGCCCGCGCGCCGCCGCCCGGGACAGGGGGTGCACGAGCAGCCGTACGAGCGCGGTGAACAGGACGATCGCGGCAGCCGCCGCGGAGGCGTGGAACAGCGGCTGGAGCAGATCGGCCAGCCCGTCGACCAGACTGGCGAAAACAGACATGAATGCGGACATGGGTGAGCCCTCCGAGGGTCTCGTCGTGCCGGAGCGAACGAACGCGCAGAAACTGCGCACAGCGGCATGACGACCCGCGCGGGGGCCGGTACTACCAGGGTTCCCCTACGCGGCGGCCGTCAGGAGGGCACGCCCGGGCGCTCGGGGGCGCGGACGCCCCGAGGCGTCGGGATCGCGTTGGGGGAGGAACGCCGTACGGCGCTCACGGTCGCGAATGGCCGTACGGACGCGCGTACGCGGTACGGCGGGGGCGCAGCGTGCGGCGATGACGGCGCAGACGGCGAGCGCGGAACCGGCCGCGGCGGTCGCCGCGAAGGCGACAGCGGCGGAGAGGCTGCCGGTGTCGAGCACGGCGACTTCGAGGAGCAGCACGAGGAGCACGGCGGCGGGGCGCATGTTCGCCCAGGTCCGAATCCGGATCATGAACCTGCTCCCCCTCCCCTGCTGGTCTTCTGCTGGTCTTCTGCTCGACATACGCGACGTCGTACTCGTCGCGCCCGACCTCGTACTCGTCGCTGCCGTTATACAGGATGCCGCCGCACGGGATCCTGTCGCACAGTCTCCGTCCCGATCGGCTGGAGCAGTCGCTTCGGGCTGAGCAGAGCGCGGCTGACCGGGTCCGCCGGGTCCGGGTCGAGTCCGGGACCCGGCAGCATTTCGACGTCGGGGACGGGGACGACGGTTCCGCAGTCGGGGCACTCGCCGTACGGGCCGAGTTCCCGGTCCGTGCCGCAGGTCGCGTGCCGGAAGAGGCGCAGCCGGGTCTCCGTGTAGTGCTCGCGGCCCCATACGCCGAGCGATCGCAGGGTCGGCCACAGTGCGAGGCCGCGGTCGGTGACGACGTACTCGTCGCGCGGCGGCGACTCCTGGTAGCGGCGCTTCTCAAGGATCCCCTCGGCGGTGAGCGCCTGGAGGCGGGCCGCGAGGACCGCGCGCGGGATGCCGAGGTGGACGAGGAAGTCGTTGTACCGCCGTACGCCGTAGAGCGCGTCGCGGACGATGAGCAGCGTCCAGCGTTCCCCGACGACTTCGAGCGCCCGGGCGATCGAGCACTCCTGCGTGACGTAGTCCTTGCCCAGAGCCATGCCTGCCACTCTAGCGACTTTTCGACGACTTGGTTCAGTGAACGAACCTTGGGTGTTACGGTCGTACCGCAGCCACAGTTCAATGACCGAACTCACCCTCTGAGAGACAGCCATGACAGGGCTCGACCGCACGACCTCCGCCACCACCGCCCAACCGGCCGCACCATCGGCCGCCCGTCCCGCAGCCCCCGCGCAGCCGTCCCCGCGGGCCACCCCCACCCTCATCGTCACCAGCGCCGCCACCGCCGTGACCCTGATGACGTACACCGCGCCGATGGTCACGCTCCCCGACATCGCCGGCGCCCTGCACACCTCGGTCTCCGCCCAGGCATGGCTGCTCAACGGCACCCCGCTGGGCCTGGCCGCGCTGCTCCTGGTCGCGGGCAGCCTCGCGGACGACTACGGCCGCCGCCGGATCTTCCTCGCCGGCACGGTCGCGCTCGGCGTCACCACGGCGCTGGGCGCACTCACGACCTCGACCTGGCTGTTCACGCTGGCCCGCATCGCGCAGGGCGCGGCGAGCGCGGCGATCCTCGCCAGCAGCCTCGGCCTGCTCGTGCACGCCTTCCCGTCCCCCCGGGGCCGGCAGCACGCGACCGGGGTGTGGGGCGCGTTCGTCAGCGGCGGCATCGCGGTCGGTCCGCTGCTGGCCGGAGCAATGCCCAACTGGCGTACGGCGTACGGGATTCTGGGCGCCGCCGCGCTCGTCGTCGCCGCCCTCGGCACCCGGACCCTCACCGAGTCCCGGGCCCCTCGCGGCGGCCGCCCCGACCTGGCCGGCGCCGTCACGTTCGGGCTCGCGCTGGTCTCCCTGGTGGCCGCGCTGACGCTGGGGCGAGACGGCTGGCTGCGACCGTCGGTGGGCGGTCTGCTCGCCGCCACCGTCGCCCTGATCGCCGCGTTCGTGCTCGTGGAACGCCGCACCCGCACGCCCATGATCGACCTCGGCCTGCTGCGCCACCGCCCCTTCCTCGCCTCCTCCGCGGGCGGCCTGTTCACGGGTTTCGCGGTGATCGGACTGTTCAGCTTCCTGCCCGCGCTGCTTCAGCAGTCGCTCGGCCTGTCCGCGATGGACACCGCGTGGCTGTTCCTGCTCTGGTCCGGGCTGTCCTTCGGCGTCGCCCTGCAGGCACGCCGCCTCGCTGGCCGGGTCTCACCACGCCACCAACTCGCCCTCGGCTTCTCGCTGCACGCGGCCGGCGTCCTGACGATGCTCGGCGCCCTCGACGCCGGTTCCTGGACGCGGCTGCTGCCCGGCTTCATCGTCTCCGGGATCGGCAGTGGCCTGCTCAACGCCGCGCTCCCGCTCCTCGCCGTGGAGTCCGTCCCGGCGGCCCGCGCGGCGATGGGCTCGGGCGCGCAGCAGACCTTCCGCTACATCGGCTCGTGCGCGGGCGTCGCCCTGACGATCGCCCTGGTGACGTCCACCCGGTCCCTCGCCCACGGCGCGGACCTCGCGATCGCTGTCTCGGCGGGGCTCGCGGTGGTGGCGGTGGCGAGTGTGGTGGTGCTCCGGGAGCGGGGGTGAACCTGCCAGGACCAGGTGGGTGGTTCGGGCTCAGGAGTGCGGGCCTAGGGTGCTGACCATGGCGGCAACGAACTCGAACTCGAGCGCGAACTCGGCCGCGGAGGAGCAGCGACAACTGCTGCGGGCGGCTGCGGAGCTCGGTGACCCCGATGCGCAATTCCGGCTCGGCAAAGTCCTGTTGGAGCAGTGGCGCGGCGAGGAGGCCAAGCGCTGGCTCGTACCGCTGGCCGAGGACGGTCACGCGGCCGCGGTGCAGGCGCTGGCCTGGTATGCCAGCCGCCTCGCACACAACGACGCCGCCTACGAAGCCGAGGCCGAACACTGGCTGCGCCGCGAGGCCGAGGTCCGCCAGGACCCCGACTGGCTGGTGACGATGGCCCAGGAGATGCGCCGCTGGGCCTCGGGGCGCGTAGCCGAGGCCGAGGCACTGGTCGCCGGGATGGCACGGGCGGGCAGTGCGCGGGCCGCCGGTCAACTCGGCTACTGGAAACGGCGGGACGGAGATCTGGCGGGCGCCGTGGAGTGGTACCGGCTCGCGGTCGAGCTGGGCAACCGGTTCGCGTGGCGGGACCTCGGCGGCTGCCTCGCCGCCCTGGGCCGCCTCGCGGAGGCGGAGGAGGTGTACCGGCCACGCGCCGACGCCGGGGACTCGGTGGCGTACTACGAACTCGCGGCGGTGCTCTACGCGCAGGGCAAGGGCCCGAAGATCGAACCGCCGGGGCCACCTCAGCTCTGACCCGGGTCGCCCCGGTGCAACCACAGCCGCCTGCCGGTGCGTGTTCATGCTTATGTCCGCCAAGTCGGCCTTATCGAGGCGCCGTTCGCTCTATCCGAGGCTCTTTTCGCTGGGCATCGCCCTGCTCTGCACAGGGCTGATCATGCTGTACGCCAACAACCACTCGTCGCCGGCCAACAGCGGCGGCAACGGCAGCAGCGGTGGCACGACATGCGGCTCCGGGGATCGCTCCTGCGCCACGCCGACCACCCCGACGGAATCCTCCCTGCCGACCACTCAACAACCCACGGACGGTCAGACGGACCGGACAGAGGAACCGACAGACCGGACAGAGGAACCGACAGACGATCCGACGGATGAGCCCACGAGCAGCCCGACGCACGGCCCCGACGGCAACGCCCCCAACCCCCAGGCCGGCAGCGCATCCGACATGGTCAACGCCCTGGGTGCGCTCACGTCCGGCGTCGGCACGCTCCTCACCGGCGCGGCCGCAGTCCTGATGGCACGGCGCGAACGGAACTCCCGCACCCCCGTGGCGCCGCCCCCGGCCGAACCGGCCACCTCCCCACAGGGCGAGGGAAACGGCTAGGGCCTGTCCGGCGGATCCGACTGGGCTCCTACCTGGGCCGCATCGACCGCAGTTTGCCCCAGACCACGAGCCGGTACCTGGAGGTGTACTCGGGGGTGCAGGTGGTGAGGGTGATGTAGTACCCCGGGTCGGTGTACCCGTACGACGGCCGGACGGTGCTGCGGGGGACGGCACGGATGACGCCGTCGTCGCGCGCCGAGGTCTGCGGCAGGGTCTTGTCGACGACATACGTGAAGGTGGCGGCCTTCGTCTCGACGGTGAGCGTGTCGCCGGACCGCAGCCGGTTGAGGTACCGGAAGGGCTCGCCGTGGGTGTTGCGGTGCCCGGCGAGCGCGAAGTTCCCTGCGCGGCCTGGCTGTTGGGTGCCTTTGTAGTGGCCGACGTAGCCCTTGTTGAGGACGTCCCCCTTGCTGACCCCTTCGGCGACGGGGACGCGGAGGCCGAGGCGGGGGATGCGGAGTACGGCGTAGGCCTGGGACCAACTGGGGTGGACGCCGGTGGTGTTGACGGTGGCGGTGCCGGCCGCGGCCCGGCGCTCCTGGCCGCCGGAGGAGGAGGAGGACGTATCGCCGGAGCCGTCTTCCGAGCCGTCATCGGAGCCGTCACCGGGATCGGCGAGGTGGGAGGGATCGGTGGCCGGGGCGGTCTTGCCCGGCCGGGACGGCGTTCCCCACTCCCTCTCCAGGGCTTGGACCTGTCTCTCGGCGCCCGCGCGGGCCTGCCGGTTGGTCCACCACAGCTGGTGCACGACGAGGAGCATGAGGACGACGCCGACGGTGACGAGGACCTCGCCGCCGGTCCACAGGGCGCGCCTGCGCAGGGCACGCCGCCGCCGAGTGCGGTGATGCACCACGGGTGCCCGCATGCGTACGCCCCCTTCGGCCCCCTTCGGCCCCCTTCGGCCCCTTCGGCCCCTTCGGCCCCTTCGCCCTCGTCGGCCCACTGAGGCCTCCTCGCCGCGGGCCGCACGATAGGGGGCGCTTCCTCAAGTCACCAGCCCCGTACGCGTACGGAATCCCGAACAGAATCCGGTCGTCTTCGTACAGCGGTTAGAGAAAGGGCTGTCTGAACTCTCGACAACCCACGCGTCACACCCGATGCTTCCGAGGGACGACGCCTCCCCGCGTCCCGCAACGCCGCACAGCTCCCCTTGGCGCGCACTCCCTGGCGTCCACCCCCGGCCCCCGCACCCGGAGATGACATGACCGCACCAGACCAGTCGAAGCCGCCGACAGCCCATCCGGCCTCCCCCCTCCGCCGCAGAGCGCTGCTGGCCGCCGCCGGTGGCGCGGTGCTCGGCGGTGTGCTCGGCACGGGCACCGCACGGGCGGACGCGACGATCGCCGTCAACCCCGGTACGTCGTACGGGAAGTGGGAGGGCTGGGGCACCTCGCTCGCCTGGTGGGCCAACGTGTTCGGCGCCCGCGACGACTTCGCCGACATCTTCTTCACCACGAAGTCGGTGACGTACGGCGGGAAGTCGCTTCCCGGCCTGGGGCTGAACATCGCCCGCTACAACCTGGGCGCGTGCAGCTGGAACAGCGTGGGCGGCACGACGATGACCGCCTCCGCCAACATCCCGGCGTTCAAGCAGATCGAGGGCTACTGGCAGGACTGGAACAACGAGGACCCCACGTCCTCGGCGTGGGACTGGACAGCCGACAGCAACCAGCGCTCCATGCTCACCAAGGCGGTGTCGCGCGGCGCGACGACGGAACTCTTCGCCAACTCGCCGATGTGGTGGATGTGTTCCAACCACAACCCCTCCGGCGCGTCCGGGGGCGGCAACAACCTCCAGACCTGGAACTACCGCCAGCACGCCTCGCATCTCGCCGCCGTGGCGCTGTACGCGAAGAACAACTGGGGCGTGAACTTCGCGACGGTCGACGCCTTCAACGAGCCGTCCTCCAGCTGGTGGACCGCCACCGGCACCCAGGAGGGCTGCCACATGGACGCCGCCGTCCAGGCCGCCGTACTCCCGTACCTGCGCAGCGAGTTGAACAGCCGCGGCCTGACAGGAACACGTATCTCCGCCTCGGACGAGACGAGTTACGACCTGGCGCGCACGACGTGGAACACCTTCAGCTCGACGACGAAGGGGTACGTCAACCAGGTCAACGTGCACGGCTACCAGGGCTCCGGCGGCCGCCGCGACCTCCTCTACACGGACGTGGTGACCACGGCGGGCAAGAAGCTGTGGAACTCGGAGACCGGCGACAAGGACGCCACCGGCCTCACCCTCGCCAGCAACCTCTGCCTGGACTTCCGCTGGCTGCACCCCACGGCTTGGGTCTACTGGCAGGTGATGGACCCGAGCTCCGGCTGGGCCATGATCGCATACGACGCGGGCACCCTCCAGCCGACCACGGTCCAGACGAAGTACTACGTGATGGCCCAGTTCAGCCGCCACATCCGCCCCGGCATGACGATCATCGACACGGGCGTGGGCTACGCGGCGGCGGCGTACGACGCGACGGCGAAGCGCCTGGTCATCGTGGCCGTGAACACCGCCACCTCCGCCCAGACCCTGACCTTCGACCTCTCCCGCTTCTCGACGGTGACGGGCGGCTCGGGCGGCCTGGTCCGCCGCTGGAACACGGTCACCGGCGGCGGTGGCGACCTCTACACCGCCCACTCGGACACGTATCTGAGCGGGAAGTCGCTGGCGCTGTCGTTCGCGGCGGGCGCGGTGCAGACGCTGGAGATCGACGGGGTGACGTTGTGAGGGACCGGCAAAGGCAACCCCTTGGTTGCCTCTTCAACTCACCGCCCCCATAAGCTCCCTGGCCATGAACTCGTACTGGTTGCTGACCTTGATCCCGTTCCTCGCCGGCCTGGCCCTGACCGGCCAGCAGGCCATGAAGGCGATCACCGAACACGTTCTGCGCCGCACCGCCCGCCGCCTGGAGGGCACGGTCACCGGCCATGTGGCGACGCGCGAGGCGTCGTACGCCACTCTGAACGCGGTGGTGCGCTGGACCGGCGAGGACGGTACCGAGCACGAGCGCGCCGTCCCCGGCATGATCAACGCCCGCAGCCTCTCCGAGGGCAGCCGCGTCCACGTCCTGAGCACCCCCGGCTCCCCGGAGTCGGTGGTGCTGGACTCGCCGGAGCGCTATCGCGCGGCGATATACGGCGTCTGGCTCGGCGTCCTGCTGTGGGCGGGCGCGCTGACGGCGGTGCTGATCAGAATCGCGACGCTGCTGCCGGAGCACTACTACCGCTACTGAGGTCCGGGGGCGTGCCGCGGGACACCGTGGG
>NZ_JBEXDZ010000167.1:0-21153 GCF_040606085.1 Streptomyces sp. NPDC005485
CGGCTGAAGTGCCGGTCGGCCGCGGGGTGGAGCAGGTGAGGGGTCAGCCAGGGAGTTCCGAGAAGACGAACGAGAACTCCGCGGGAGCCGCCTGCAGCCGGTACTGCGGGAGCGGGCCCGGACCGCACGACTGCGAACCGATGCCGTGCTGGCCGTGGTCGAGGTTGACCCAGACCTTGTCGCCGGGCTCCAGGTCCGTCAGATGGGCGGCCGCGTCGAGCTGCTCCGTCGTCCAGCGGCGTGCCGTGAACCAGAACTCCGGATCGCCCTCGACCCGCAGCCCGCCGAGCTCGGCCCAACGGACGTCGGCCCGCGCCCCGTTCTCCTGCGGGCGGACGTACGGGGTCTGCAACTCGTCCACCGACGACTCCCAACGACCCAGCATCGAGGCGGCCCTGGTGTCCGGGTACGCCTCGCCCGGGCCGCCGCCGAACCACTTCACGCGGTCCGCGGAGGCGGGCAGCCCGAACCGGATCCCGAGCCGCGGCAGCGGCACGTCCCAGTCGCCCTCGGGCGTCACGGACACCGTCAGCCGCAGCCGGGTGCCGTCCGACGTCCAGCGGTAGACCGTGCGCAGGCCCACCTCCCAGGCGGCCGGCGCCACCCGGGTCCGTACGGTCAGCGCGTCGCCGTCCAACTCGACGGCGTCCAACCGGTGTTGGAGCCGGTGCAGGCCCAGCTTGCGCCAGATCAGTCCGTAGCGCACATCGGACTGCCAGGGCGCGCCGTCGTCGTTGTCGGTCGGGGCACGCCAGGCGTCCAGGCGCAGATCCGAGACCTCGACGCCGCCGAGGGTCCGCAGCGCGCCGGTGCGGGCGTCGAACGCGGCCGGGCCGAGCGTGATCCGCCGCTCGCCGGCAACGGGCGCCTCACTCGCGGCGAACCGCTCCGGGGAACGGTCGCCGACCGGCAGTTGAGCCCAGGCCACCTCGTGGTCCTTCGGCCCCCACGCCGTCTCCGCGGCGAGCAGCGCACGCACCGTCCACAGCGTCTCGGCGCCCCGGCCGTCCGCGGGCGGCGCCGGCAGCTTCACCTCGGCGGACTCGCCGGGCGCGAGCGCGGGCACCGACAGCGTGCCCGTTTCTACGCTTTCGCCGTCGACCTGGTACGACCACTCGAAGGCCAGCGCGGAAAGGTCGGCGAAGCCGTACCCGTTGGTGATCCGGACAGTTCCGTCCGCGCCGTCACCCTCGATACGAACCGGCTCGATGACCTTCTTGTACTCGACGAGGCCCGGTGACGGCGTGCGGTCGGGGAGGACCAGCCCGTCGCAGACGAAGTTCCCGTCGTGCAGTTCCTCGCCGAAATCGCCGCCGTAGGCGAAACCGTGGCGATCGTCCTTGATGCCGTGGTCGATCCACTCCCAGATGAAGCCGCCCTGGAGGCGGTCGTGCGCCTCGAAGATCCGCTGGTAGTCGGCGATCCCGCCCGGGCCGTTGCCCATGGCGTGCCCGTACTCGCAGAGGATGAAGGGGAGTTGACGACGCTTGTGGGTGCCGCCGTCCAGGCCTTCGCCGATCCGCTCGACCTCGGCGTGGTCGGCGTACATCCGGGAGTACATGTCCGTGTCACGGCAGTCGATGTCGCCCTCGTAGTGGACGAGCCGGGAGCCGTCGCGGCCGTGGATCCACTCGGCCATGGCGGTGAGCCCGCGGCCCGTCCCCGCCTCGTTGCCGAGGGACCAGATGACGACGGAGGGATGGTTCTTGTCGCGCTCGACCATGCGGGCGGCGCGGTCGAGCAGCGCCGGGGTCCAGCGGTCGTCATCGACGGGGTTGTCGCGCCAGGCCTGTTCGGTGAAGCCGTGGGTCTCCAGGTCGCACTCGTCGATGACCCACAGGCCGTACTCGTCGCACAGGTCGAGGAAGGCGGGGTGCGGCGGGTAGTGGGAGGTGCGGACGGCGTTGAGGTTGTGCCGCTTCATCAGCAGCACGTCCTGGCGCATGGTCTCCAGGTCCAGGGCGCGGCCCTGCTCCGGGTGCCACTCGTGCCGGTTGACGCCCTTGAAGAGGAGGGCCTTGCCGTTGACCTTCATCAGGCCGTCCTCCAGGACGACCGTGCGGAAGCCGATGCGCAGCGGCACGCGCTCGCCCTCGGTGACGAGGAAGCCGTCGTAGAGCCGGGGCGTCTCCGCCGTCCACGGCTCCACCGCCACCGTCACCGCGTCGCCCGTCGCGACATCGATGTCCAGGGCGGGCACGGTCACCCGCCCGTCGACGTCGGAGTCGACGCGCAGGGTGCCCTCACCGGTGGTGTGGTCGTAGGAGGCGTGCACGAAGAAGTCCAGCGCGCTGCCAGCCGGGCGGTGGAGCAGGGTCACGTCCCGGAAGATGCCGGGCAGCCACCACTGGTCCTGGTCCTCCAGGTACGAGCCCGCCGACCACTGGTGGACCCGGACGGCGAGGACGTTCCCGGCGGGCTTGAGCAGGTGACCGACCGCGAACTCGTGCGGCAGCCGGGAGCCCTTGAACTCGCCGATGTCCGTGCCGTTCAGCCAGACCCGGGCACAGGACTCGACGCCGTCGAAGCGCAGCACCGCCCCGCCGTCCGAGGGCCACTCGGACGGCAGGTCGAACACCCGCAGATGGTCACCGGTCGGGTTCTCGGTCGGCACCCGCGGCGGGTCGACCGGGAAGGGGTAGAGGTGGTTGGTGTAGATCGGCGCGCCGTGCCCCTGGAGGACCCAGTGGCCGGGGACCGCGACCTCGGCCCAGTCCCCGGCGTCGTACCCCTCGTCGGCGAAGGAGTCGTCCTCGGCGTCGGCGGTCGGCGACACACGCAGACGCCAACTGCCGTTCAGGGACAGGGACTTCGCGTCCGAGGAGGCATACCAGGCGCGGGGCGGGAGGGCCCCGCTGCCCGGTGAGACGTCCTCGACGTAGTCGATGGCCGTGGAGGTGCGGAAAGACATCGGTCTCCAGGTCCTGAGTGGAAGGTGTCAGCCCTTGATGCCGGTCTGCGCGATCCCCTGCACCAGCCAGCGCTGGAGGAAGAGGAACACGAATACCAGGGGCAGGATCGAGAAGGCGGTCGCCATGAAGATCAGGTGGTAATTGACGGTCTGGTTGGTCATGTACGACGAGAGCGCGACCTGGACGGTCCAGGAGCTGGGGTCCTGGCCGATGACCAGCGGCCACAGGAAGGCGTTCCAGCCGCTGATGAACGTGATCGTGGCCATCGCCGCGAAGAAGTTCAGCGAGTTGGGAACGACGATCCGCCAGTACGCGCCCCAGTAGCCGAGCCCGTCGACGCGCGCCGCCTCCTCCAGTTCCTTCGGGAACCCCAGGAAGTACTGCCGGAAGAGGAAGCAGGTGAAGCCGCTGAACAGGCCGGGAATGATCAGGCCGCGGTAGGTGTCCACCCAGCCGAGCGAGGAGACCAGCACGAAGCTCGGCACGAAGGTGACGGATGTCGGGACCATCAGCGTCGCCAGGACGGCGTAGAAGACCTTGTTGGCGTGCCGGTAGGGAATGCGGGCGAGGCCGTAACCGGCCAGCGAGCAGACCAGCAGGATGCCGGCGGTCATCAGGACGGCCACGACGAGCGAGTTCCACAGGGACTGGCCGAAGTCGACCAGCGGGTCGTTGAACAGCTCGGAGACGTTGCTCCACTGGAGTTGGCTCGGGAAGAACTTCCAGTTCTCGCCCGTGATCTCCTGGTCCGTGGACAGGGCGTTGCGGACGATCAGGTAGAAGGGGATCAGGAACAGCGCCGCCGCGATGCTGACGCAGACGTAAAGCCCCGTGTTGCCGATGACGCCGCCACGCTTCTTCCTGCGCGGCTTGTCGATCCGTGGTGCGGTGGTCGTCACTTGGACTCCTCCCCCCTTCCGAAGCCCATGATCTTGCCCTGGAGCAGGGTGACCAAGCAGATCAACACCGTCAGGATGACGGCGCCCGCGCTGCCGGCGCCGTAGTCCTGGCCCGAGCCGATGGCGGTCTTGTAGAGGACCATGAGGGGCGTCTGCCCCCAGGTCGCCTTGTTCCCGATGATGTTGAAGAACTCGTCGAACGCCTGGTAGGCGGCGATGAGCAGCAGCAGGATCACCGCGGTCGAGGTGGCCCGCAGTTGTGGCAGCGTGATGAACCGGAAGGTCTGCCAGCCCGGCTTGGCGCCGTCGATCGCCGCGGCCTCGTACAGCTCCGCCGGGATGTTCTGCAGCGCGGCGATGAAAAGGATCATGTAGAAGCCGGACTGCAGCCACAGGCGCACGGTCAGGATGACCAGCCAGTACCAGGGCGGACTCGGGTTGGACACCCAGGCGATGTTCTCGACGCCGAACCAGCCGACGACGGTGTTCGCCAGGCCGAAGCGGACGCCGTTGAAGATGGACATCTTCCAGATCAGCGCGGCGGCGACGTAGGAGCACGCGGTCGGGATGAAGAACACCGACCGGAAGAACGCCCGCATGAAGCGCAGCCGGTTCACCAGCAGCGCCAGGCCCAGTGACAGCGCCCAGGTCGTGGGCACGATGAACGCGGCGAACACGGTGAACGTCAACAGCGACCCGGTGAAGTCGCTGTTCGTCAGCATCTGCTTGTAGTTGTCGAACCCGACGAAGTGGCTAGGTGTGACGGTGAAGCGGGCCTCGAAGAAGCTGAGCCAGATGCTCCATCCGATGGGGACGAAGACGAAGATCGTCAGGCCGATGAGGAAGGGGCCGGTGAAGAGCCAGAAGTTGAAGGTGGGGTTGCCCCGCAGCCCCCGCCGCGGCCGGGCCGGGGAGGCCTTGGCCGGGGCGGGTCGGGCGACCCCGCGCGTGGTGGTGGTCGACATGGCGTGGTCTCTCCTGCGGCCTATCCGAACAGCTTCTTCAGCTCACGGTTGATCGTCTTGTCGGCCTTGTCGAGAGCCGCCTCCGGGCTCCCGCCCTTGCGGACGCAGTCGGAGATGACAGCGTCCAGGGCGCTCCACATGGCCTGGGTCCAGCTGATGTTGTCGAAGTGCCCGTATTCGGTGAAGAGCTTGGCGCCCTCGGCCGGCAGACCGGACTTGAGCTTGTCGGCGGAGGCGGCGATCGAGGTGCGCGGCGGGATGTGGAAGCCGTAGGAGGTCGCGAAGTCCTCCTGGTACTTCTTCTGGTCGATCCACAGCCACTTCACGTATTCCTTGGCCGCGTCGACGTTCTTGCCCTTGGCGTTGACGAACATGGACCAGCCGCCGTTGTAGACGGAGGGCTTGCCGTTGCTGCCGACCTTCGGGAAGGGGAAGACGCCCAGGTCGTCGCCGAGTGCCTTCTGCATGGCGGGCATCGCCCACATGCCGCAGAACTGGATGGCGCACAGGCCCTGGTTGATCGCCGAGGGGTCCCAGTAGTCGGCAGGGGCGTCCAGCAGCAGGTGGCCGCTGGTGAACAGCTTGCGCAGCTGGCCGAGACCGGCGGCGACCGCGTCGGTGTGGTAGGCGATCTCGTTCTTGGCGTTGAGGGGCTCGGCGCCCGCGGACCAGATCAGAGGCGCCTCGATGGCGTGCAGGTCGTTGCCGAGGAAGAGGCCCTTGACCTTGGAGGTGGTGAGCTTGGCGGCGGCCTCGATCAGTTCCTCCAGCGTGGTCGGGACCTCGACCTTCGCCTTCTCCAGCATCGACTTGCGGTAGAAGAAGAACTGCGGGTCGTCGATCATGCGGACGCCGTAGATCTTGCCCTCGTACGTGTGCGACGCGATGTCGGCCGGGTTGAAGTCGTCCTTGACCGGATTGATGATGTCGCTCAGGTCCGCCACCTGACCGCTCTTGACCATCTGGATCTGCGGGTGGAACTCGAAGACGTCAGGGGCGTTGCTGGTGAGCAGGGCCGCGAAGAGCTTGGTCTCATAGTCGTTGCTGGTGATCCACTGCGTGCCCACGTTGGCGCCCTTGTACGCGGACGCGTACTTCTTGACCGCCTGCTCCACGCCCGGCTCGCCGTACGCGTGGAAGTACTGGTTCAGGTTCTTGCCCGAACCGCTTCCGCCCCCGCGCCCGTTGTTGCCGCCACAAGCGGCCAGCGAGCCGGCGGCGGCCAGGCCCGCGGCGGCCTTGAAGATGGAACGGCGGTCCCAGTTGCTGCTCATTGCCGACATGCTGACGTCCTTGTCTCGATGTGTGCGGCTGCGGCTCTACGGCTCAGCGCCAAGTGGCTCGAATTTGAGGTGCGGTGCGGGACGTTAACCTTCGGCTAAGGCTTCGGCAAGGGGTTGGACGAAGTCTGTTCGAAGCGTTGTGTCCGGTTCGGAATCTCGAACGTTGGGGTGGTGCAGGGGAGTTGAGGGCCGCCGGGTCAGGGATGGCCGGCGGCCCTCGGCACAGGGGTGGTTACTGCTTTGACCAGGCCTCGTTGGACCCGCCGTTGCAGCTGTAGACGATCACTTTGCTGCCGTCGGCGGTCGCCTGACCGCTGACGTCCAGGCACTTGCCCGAAGCCTCACTGACGATCTGGCCGTTGCCGTTCAACTGCCAGCGCTGCTCCGCACTGCCGGCACAGTCCGTGGCGGCCAGGCCCGAACTCCCGGCCGTCAGACACCCGCCGGCGCCCTTGAGAGCGCCTGTGGCGTCGTACGCCCAGTCCTGGGCCTGCGCGCCCGTGCAGGTGCTCAGAGCGGCGCCCGTGGCGTCCGCGGTCAGGCACTTGCCGGACTGTTTGCCCTGCCAGGCCCCGGTGACCGCCGAACCCCCGCGGCCCTTCTGGTCGAAGACGTACGTCGTGATCGACCGGGCGGCGAGGGTGCCGGACGCGGTGGCGCCGTGCACGGAGGGCTTCGCGACCTTCGCCCAGTTCTCGGTGGCCGAGGTGCGCACGGCCTGTTGGGCGCGCACCGGCGTCCTGCTGTTGAAGTGCAGGTTCAGCGCGGTGTCGGTGGTGTTGTGGTTGTTGACCACGACCACCCACTTGCCGCCCCGGTCGTAGGAGGAGACCTCGACGCCGCTCGGTGCGCCGGTCACGTTGTGCGCGACCGCGCCCGGTTTCACGAACTTGCTGTACTGGCCGAGCGCGTAGTAGCGCTTGGTGAAGTAGAGCTTCTGGTTGCCGTTCGTGGCGTAGTCCGGGTCGTAGTAGATCAGGCCGTCGTTCCAGCCGTCACCGTTCTTCGCGTTCGGATCGCTGCCGATCATCTCCGACAGCGCGGTCCACCACTGGAACGCCGAGTCGTGCGCGGTCGCGAAGTCCTTGTAGATGATCCGCGAGATGTTCAGCCCGCTGTCGATCGTCGGGTCGTACTCCTGGGCCCAGCCGGTGCCGCCGTTGCCGAAGCAGCAGATCTCCGTCGCCCAGGGCCGCTTGCCGACCGACTTCGACGTCTCGTTGATCTTCGCCAGCTGGTCGTCGCCCGGGTTGTTGTACGTGTGATGCGCGAGCCTGGAGACGTACTGGGCCGTGCCCGGCTGCGAAATCCACTGCGGCAGTTCGGTGTTGAAACCGACCGTGCTGCTGGACTCGTCGGCGATGATGCCGGTCCGCTGCTTGCGGGCCTGCTGCTCGGCGCCGAGCGCCCGCACGATGTCGTCGCGCTGGTCGACCGGCACCAGCATGCCTTCCTGGCCGCAGCTGTCGAAGCTGTTGGTCGGCTCGTTGAAGGGGCTGATGTAGTCGAACCGCGCGCCCTGCTCGGCGAAGTGGTCGGTGACATCGGCGACGTACCGCACGAAGTCCTGCGTGTTCTCGGCCTTCAGGTAGCCGCCGCAGCTCTGCGCGTTGGTCTTCCACGCGGCGGGCGCGCTGTTGACGAAGGCGACCAGGTCCTCGACGCCGTACTTGGCCGCGTACTTCAGGAAGGTGCGGCCGCCCTTGTCCTTGCTCCAGTCGTACGTCCCGTCGGCCTTCAGGAAGTCCTCGGGGGCGCGGGAGGGCGTGGTCACCGCGGTGCCGCCACCGCCGATGTTGTACCGGTAGTTGCTCAGGTCCAGGCCCTGCGAGGAGAACAGCAGCTTCGCCACCGTGGCCTGGACCTTGGGGTCGAAGTTCTTCAGGTCGTTGACCCACCAGGCGCCGGACGCGCCGATGTTGTCGATGGTCTGTGCGGCGTGCGGGGAGACCTCGGCCGAGGAATCCGTGGCCGCGGGGTCCGCGGCTCCCGCGGGCGGTGCGGATATCAGGGCTCCGGTGACGGCGAGCGCGGCGGCCGCGCCGGTCAGGAGTGACCGTCTGCCCAGGTGACTCATGTGCCTACCTTCCGTCGTCATGAAGGTGGTGCTGTACGGCTCCTTGCGGGGGTGGTGCGACGCGGTGCGGCTCTGCCACCCGCGGGTTTGGGGGTCCCGGACTTGGGCTTCTTGGAACTGCCGGACTTCTGGCCGACCACGGACAGTGCGCCTTCGAGGGCGAAGGTGGCGGCCCCGAGGCAGACCGGATCGGTGGGAATGGGGGAGAGGACGATCTCGGTGGCGGCCATCGGGCGCGGCAGCGCGTGCCGGGCGACGGCCTCGCGCACCTCCGTCACCAGCGGCTCGCCGAGGGCGGCCGCGACCCAGCTGCTGAGGACGACCACTTCGGGGTTGAGGAGGTTGACGAGGTCCGAGATCCCGGCGCCGAGGTAACGGGCGGTGTCCCGGACCACCTTGAGCGCCACCGGGTCCCGCGCCTCCACGCCCCGGGCCAGCGCGTTGATGGTCGCGGTCTGGTCCTCGGGGTGCAGCAGCGTGCTGCCGGGGCTGAGCTCCCGCAGGTTCAGCATGATTCCGGGCGCCCCGACATACGTCTCGACGCAGCCGTGGTTGCCGCAGTGGCACAGCCGCCCGTCCAGGACGAGCGTCGTATGGCCCCACTCGCCGGCGCTGTTGCTGACCCCCCGGTGCAGCCCGCCGCCGAGCGCGAGCCCGGCGCCGACCCCGGTGCCGAGGTTGACCACCACGGCGTCCCCGCGGCCGCGCGCCGCCCCGAACCAGAGCTCGGCGACCGCGCAGGCGCGCAGCGGGTTGTCGAGGTACAGCGGGTAGGCGATGTGCTCGGAGAGCAGGTCGAGCAGCGGCACGTCGTGCCAGTTCCAGTTCGGGGCGTACTCGGACACCCCGCCCTCCCGGTCGACCTGGCCCGGCACGCTCACGCCGACCCCGAGGACGCGCGCGCCCTCCACGCCGGCCTGTGCGACCACCGAGCCGACCGCCGCCGCGACATGGCCGACGACCTGCTCGGGCCTGCTCTCGCCGGGACGCATGTCCTCGTCGGCTCGGGCCAGCACGTTCAGCCCCAGGTCGAACAGTTCGACCCGTACGTACGTCTCCGCGATGTCGACGCCGATCAGGGCGCCGCCCGACGCGTTGACGGCGACCAGCCCCCGCGGCCGGCCCCCCGCGGAGTCCTCGAACCCGACCTCGGTCAGCATCCGCAGGTCGAGCAGCTCGCCCACGAGGGTGGCGACCGTGGCCAGGCTCAGCCCGGTCGCGGCCGCCAGCTCCTGTCGGGAGGTGGGCGACTCGGCGATGATCTGGCGCAGCACCTCATAGCGGTTCGCGGTGCGGATGTCGCGTGATGTGCGCTTCACCGGGCGTGCCCCCATCCCTTCGGACCCATGCCGGAGCACTTCGGCCCCGGCGCGGCGCAAGGCTATGGCCTGGGACGGACTTTCGACAAGGGGTTAGGAAAGGGGGTGTAGAAAGTCCCTCGCGGCAGGGGTGACGGGAGGCCGGTTTCAGCCTGTGGGCGGCTGCGGTCGGCCGGTGTCAGGCATCGAGGATCTCCCGTACGAAGGCGTTGGTGAACTTTCCCTCGGGGTCGAGGGAGCCGGCCAGCGCCCTGAAGTCGCCCAGGCGCGGGTAGCGCTCGCGCAGTGCGGCGGACGGCACGGTGAACACCTTGCCCCAGTGCGGCCGCGGAGCGAAGGGGTCCAACGCCTCCTCCACGCGCCGCACCACCGGCAGCACGGCTTCCGTGTCCTCGACCCAGGTGAAGTGGAAGGCGACGGAATCCTGTCCGTGGGCGGGGCTCAGCCACTGTGCGTCGGCGGCGATCGTGCGCACCTCGCAGATCTGCAGCAGCGGCGCGATCGTCTCGCGGATCGCGTCCAGCGCGTGCAGTGCGTCGAGGGCGTGCGCGCGCGACAGCAGGTACTCCGACTGCAACTCGGCGCCGCTGCTCGGGGTGAACTCCGCCCGGAAGTGCGGGAGCCGCTCGTGCCAGGGGCCCGGGACACCGAACTGCTCGGTGCAGTTCTCCGCGGGCATCCCCGGCACCGGGTGCATCGCCTCGGTGGCGGGAGCGGCCCACGGGAACTCAGGCGCCGGCTGGTCGGTGCGCCGCTTCAGCCACACCTGACGGAAGCCGGGCTCCCGCCAGTCGGTGAAGAGACTCACGCTGTACGCCGCCGCCGCCACCTTCTCGAAGTCCAGCCCCGTCGACGGGAGTTCGGTGAAGACGTGCTGGGCCACCTCGAAGTCCGGTTCCAGGTCGAGGGTGAGCGCGGTGACCACGCCGAGCGCGCCGAGGGAGGTCACGGCGCCGTCGAAGCGGGCGTCGCCCCGGGCGAGGGTGACGGTCGTCCCGTCCGCCGTGACGAGCTCGACCTCGCGTACGGCGGAGGCGAGCGAGCCGTTGGCGACGCCCGAGCCGTGGGTGCCGGTCGCCACCGAGCCCGCCACCGAGATGTGCGGGAGGGATGCCATGTTGTGCAGCGCGAGCCCGTGCCGGTGCACCTGCCGGGCCAGCTCGGCGTACCGGACGCCGCCCGCGACCCGTACCGTACGGGCCGCGGTGTCCACGTCCACCACCGGCGGCAGCGCCGACAGCGAGAGGAGTGCACCGCCGTCGCCCGGCTCGGCGATCTCGTTGAAGGAGTGCCCGCTGCCGAGCACCCGCACCTTCGCACTGTCGGCCACCAGCGCCCGCAACGCGTCGAGCGAGTGCGGGCGGTGCAGCTCCTTGGCGGAGTAGGTGATGTTCCCCGCCCAGTTGCTCAGGATCTCGTCCATCGCTGTAGTCCCTCCCCGGGAAGTCGTCCGGTCAGGAGATCACAGTTGCCGTCGTGGGGCGCGTGTGTCCATATCCGGCTGCCGACGGGCGGGAGGGGTTCGGTCTGGCGTGCATATCGATGTGCGGATTTCGTTGATTCATGCGTATGGAGATGCTGATTTCGCAAGAGTGTGGCCAGTGAGACGCGATATCGGTAGCCTCGCGCTCGTGACGCACTCTTCCCGCCCCGCCGCCCTCCAGGAGACCGACCGCACCCGGCACCGCCGTCTGCGGGAGCAGGGCAGCCTGGAGCGAGCCGACCTCGACGCGATTCTGGACGCCGGCTTCATCTGTCATCTCGGAGTGGTGGTCGAGGGGCGGCCATTGGTCGTGCCGACCGTCTACGGAAGGGACGGGGAGCAGTTGTACGTACACGGGTCCGTGGCCAGCCGGAGTCTGGCGGCGACGGCGCCGGTCTGTGTGACCGTCACTCACGTCGACGGGCTCGTCCTCGCGCGCTCCGTCTTCGAGCACGGGGTGAACTACCGCAGCGCCATGATCCACGCAGTGCCCCGCAAGGTCACCGACCCGGACGAGAAGCTGGCGGGCCTGCGGCGGCTCACCGAGCACGCCACCCCCGGCCAGTGGGACTACGCCCGCGCGCCCAGCCGCAGGGAACTCGCCGCGACCACCCTGCTCGCGCTCTCCCTGGAGGAGGCGTCGGTCAAGATCCGCTCGGGCGCCCCGGAGGACGGCGACGGCCCCGACGCCGCACTCGGCCGCTGGGCCGGCACCCTGCCGCTCACCGCGACCTGGGGCGCGCTCGTCCCCGACCCCGTACTCCCGCCGGACATCACCGCGCCGGCCCACCTCACGCGCCGCGAGGGGACCCGGCACGGCTGACGTGCGGGCGGGGGCATACCGTGAGGAGTCGTACGCCTTCGCCGGGTCGTACGCCTTTGTCGGGAGGAGAAACGGGATGGGCAGCCGCACCGCGCTGGTCGAGGATCTGATGGAGCGCTTCCCGCACGTGCCGCGGGAAGCCGTCTTCAAGGAGGACCTGCTCCGCGGGGGTGTGGCCTTCGACGCGTCCGCCCTCAGCGACAACGAGAAGGGCGAGGTCAAGCCGAAGTCGTACTTCATCTTCTCCTTCGACCACGGCACCCTGCCCGAGCTGGGCGAGGCCGCGCTGCGCCGTCCGCCCGAGGAGATCATCCTCACCGGCGGCCCCTACGACCTGCGGCGGACCGTCGTCTCGGTCCGGGTGAACCCGTCCTCGCCGTACCGGGTGGCGGCCGACGGCGAGGGGCTTCTCGGGCTCTATCTGGACGGTCGGCGCATCGCCGACGTCGGTGTGCCGCCCATGCCCGAGTACTACAAGCACACCCTCTCCAACGGGAAGTCCGTCATGGAGGTCGCCCCCACCATCCAGTGGGGCTACCTGATCTACCTCACCGTCTTCCGCGTCTGCCAGTACTTCGGCGCCAAGGAGGAGTGCCAGTACTGCGACATCAACCACAACTGGCGCCAGCACAAGGCGGCGGGGCGCCCGTACACCGGCGTGAAGGACGTCGACGAGGTCCTGGAAGCCCTGGAGATCATCGACCGGTACGACACCGCGAAGACCTCCACCGCCTACACCCTCACCGGCGGCGCCATCACCTCCAAGCTGCAGGGCCGCGACGAGGCCGACTTCTACGGCATGTACGCCAAGGCCATCGAGGAGCACTTCCCGAACCGCTGGATCGGCAAGGTCGTCGCACAGGCGCTGCCCCGGGACGACGTGCAGCGCTTCAAGGACTACGGCGTGCAGATCTACCACCCCAACTACGAGGTGTGGGACCGCCGGCTGTTCGAGCTGTACTGCCCCGGCAAGGAGCGCTACGTAGGCCGCGACGAGTGGCACAAGCGCATCCTCGACTCCGCCGAGGTCTTCGGCGCGCGCAACGTCATCCCCAACTTCGTCGCGGGCGTGGAGATGGCCGAGCCCTTCGGCTTCACCACCGTCGACGAGGCCATCGCGTCGACGACCGAAGGCCTGCGCTTCTTCATGTCGCACGGCATCACGCCCCGCTTCACCACCTGGTGCCCGGAGCCCACGACCCCGCTAGGCAAGGCCAACCCGCAGGGCGCGCCGCTGGAGTACCACATCCGGCTCCTCGAGGCCTACCGCTCCACGATGGAGGACTTCGGTCTCTCCTCGCCGCCCGGATACGGTCCGCCCGGGCCGGGCCACGCCGTCTTCTCGGTGAGCTCCTTCATGGACAGCCTCCCGGCGCGGGACCTCACCGAGGAGCCCGTCCGCCGGTAACTGATACTTCCTGGCTTCCCGTCCGTACTACAGGCCGGGCGTGTCCGCCACGCCCGGCCTCCGCGTTCCCGGAGCCTCGCGTTCCCCGGGTCCCGCAAGCGGTTGCCATGCGAATTGAATACGCGGCTTGTCAGTTGTGTGGGAAGCGTGAAAAGCTCGGGCACCGTCGCGAGGCGGCAACCAACTCCCTTGTACAGCTAGGGAGTTGATGTACGCATCTGGAAGAAGTTGATGCAGGAGCCCCCCATGCCCGACCTGCCGACCCCTCAGGACGCCGCCGAGGCCGCACTGTTCTCGGAGTGCTGGGACGCGGTCCTGTCGTACGCCGATCTGTGCACGTCCGGTTCCGCGGCCTCCAGCCAGCTGGCGACCGAGGCGTTCACCCACGGCATTCGCGAAGTGCGTGCGAACGCGGCAGGAACGAAGAGTACCGGCCGCAGGGCCCTTCGGCTGCCCCGAGTGCCCTTGCTGCTGACGTCGGTTCGCACCACGGCCGCCGGCTGGGAGGCGCACGGGCAGGGCCATCGGCTCGACCCCGACCTGCGGCTGTGGCTCAACTCCGACAAGGCCGCCCGCTACACCGGGCCGCCCCTGCACCGCCCGCTCGCGCTGCGCGGGCTCAGGGACATGCAGGAACCGGACGCCGACCTGATGTGGCTGGCCGAGGTGGAGTCGCTGCCGCTGCCCGCCGTCGCCCGGCGGCTCGGCCTCGACCCGACCGCCGCCGCAGACGAACTCGCGCAGGTCCGGGCGCTGTTCAGGGACCGGTGCCATCGCAACCATCTCGACACCCCGATGGACGCGAACTGCCGCAGCTACGCCCGGCTCCTCGACGCCGTCACCCGCTCGCCCGGCGCCGAGACCCCCGGCGACCTCTCGCGGCACCTCGCCCGGTGCGTGGAGTGCGCGGAAGCCGCCGCCTGTCTGCGGCTGCACGGCGGCGGGCTGCCCTCGGCGCTCGCCGGCGGCGTCATCGGCTGGGGCGGCCTCGCGTACCTGGAGCGGCGTCGCCGGGCTGCGGAGGCGGGCCTGAACGGCGGGCGCATGGACGCCGCCAGGGACACCGGAATCGCCGAGGGCAGGCTGCCCCGGCCCCGGATCGGCCGCAACGGCATGCTCGTCGCCGCGGTGATCGTCTCCGTGCTCGCACTCGGCGTCACGCTCATGCCCTTCAACGGTGCGAACGGCCCCGAGGCCGGCGGCTCGACACGGGGCGACTCCACGGAACGGCAGCCGGTGGCCGACCCCGGGCCCTCGTACTCCTCGTCCCAACCGGTCACCTCCAGCACGTCGACGTCGGTCGGCGAGGCCGGTTCCACGTCACCGGACGCCTCGGCCGACCCGTCCGGTCCGACGGTCCCCGCCACCGAACCCCAGGGCGACTCCTCTTCCGCCACCAGCGGTTCGGGCAAGCCCGCTGCGGGCGAGTCGGCCGACCCGTCCTGCCGGATCACGTACGAGATCACCAACCAGTGGCCCGACGGCTTCCAGGCCACGGTCACCGCCACCTCCGAGAAGCCGCTGAACACCTGGACCATCGGCTGGACCTTCCGCAACGGCCAGCGGGTCGGCCAGATGTGGGACGGCAGCTTCGTCCAGCACGACTCCCAGGTGACCGTCATCGCCGCCGACTACAACAAGTCCGTCGCCGCGGGCGGCACCTTCGGCATCGGCTTCCTCGCCTCCTGGGACGGCGACAACTCCGCTCCCCGCTCCTTCACGCTGAACGGGCATCACTGCGCGAGCTGAAAGGGCTGCCCCCCGGCAGGGCGGGCGCGGTGCGTCACGGACCGACGTGCAGATACGCCGCCCAGCGCAGCGGATCCGTCGGGTGCTGCCCGCGGTGCGCGGCCACCGCGGAATGCAGGGCACGGGCGGCCTCGCCGGCGTCCGGGCGGCCGGCACGGGTCAGGGCGGCGTAGACCTGTGCGGCCACGTCCGGCGCCGAGCCGTCCTCGATGCTCCACATGGTGGCGAGGACGTGCCGGTATCCGGCCAGCTGCATGGTGGACGCCAGATGCATGACCTCGTCGGGCAGATTGACCGCGCCGGTGGCTGTCTCGCATGCGGACAGATAGGCCAGCTCCGCACGCGGCAGATCCAGCTCCAGCAGTTCGGTGGCGGCCAGTCGGCCGTCGTACAGGACGAAGGCGCTGTGCGCGGGATCCATGAAGTCCTGTTCGGCGTGGCAGGCGAAGTGCGCCCAGGAGCTCTCGTGCAGCGCCCGCCGTACCGCCTCGCACGTCGCGTCCGGCCCGATGAGCGTGTTCACCGGCGCACCTCGCGGGAAGCGGGCCCGCAGCTCCTCGTACTCCCGCTCCACCTCCGGCAGCGGCGGCCGGCCCGGTGTCTGCGGCATGCCGACGGCCAGCAGCCCGCCGAAGCCGCCGCCGTCCTCGCCGCGCTCCCGGGCACGGCGCAGGGCCGTGAGCGTCGAGATGTACGAGGAGACGGCACGAGCGGGAACGCAGGAGAGCGACTCGGACTGCGGGGACGTACCCGGTGCGGTGCGGTGGCGCGGGTATCGGCCGGCGGAGTGCAGAGGCAGCAGCGCGAGCCGGTTGGTCGGGCACCACCACACGCGGGGCAGCGGTTCGCCGGGACGGCCCAGGGCACCGAGATGGTCGAGCACGGGCTCCGCGATCCGCTCCCACAGCCAGGCCAGCAGGTCGTACACCGCGTGCCGGTCGGCTTCCCGCCGCAGGAAGGCGCGGCGCGGTTTCTCGCGTGCCGCCAGCACATTGAGGAAGGTCACGACCTGCCGGGCCGCCTCCTCCTCCGTGAGGCCGGGCAGGTCGACGACCTCGACGGGGGAGCCGGGTGCGCGGATCACCAGGGCATGGCAGGCGATCGCGCTCACGTTGACCACGACGACGGGCCCGCCCTCGGCCGCGATGCTCAACTCCTCGTAGGGCACGGGCGCGAGGAAGTACGTGAAGCCGTCCAGTCGCCGCGCCTCGGCCACCAGATCGTCCCACTCACGGCACAGGGCGGCTCGCTCCTGCGCCAGCCGCTCCCGGCCCAGCGGCGACAGCAGGCTCTCGTCGGGCAGTTCCGCCGGATCGGTGCGCGAGGAGGACCGCTGCACATCCAGCCGCTCACGCACCCGCAGCAGCTCCGCCGCCAGAGCCGGTGCCCGCACGGCGAGTTCGGACATGTCGCCGCGCGTGTGCAGCAGCTGGTTCTGGATGATCGTCCGGCCCTGTTCGAGGAGCTCCACCGCACGCTCCGGAGCGCCCGCCAGGATGTGGCAGGCGGCCGCGGCCGGCGCGAGCCCGGACCACTCGGTCAGATGGTTCTCGCGCGCCGCCCTGGGCAGCCCGTGCCAGGCCAGCTCGTGCAGCAGCAGCGCCGCCCGGTCGTAGCCCTCGGCGGCCAGGGCGTGGTCGCCCAGCCGCGCGGCCGCGGAACCCCAGGCGGCGCAGCACTCCATGCGGTCCGTCGGGGTGGCCACGCGCAGTTCGGCGGCGAGCTGCCACCAGCGGATCGCTTCGCGCAGGTCGCGAGGGTCGCCGCGGTGGTCGTGGCGACGCCCGAGCATGTCGCCGAGCCGCCGCCAGACCCTGGGAAGGAAGATGTCGTCGTCCCGCACCGTCGACGCGGCCTGCCTGGCCAGGTCCACGGCACGGTCGAGGGCGTCGGCACCGGGCTCCGGCCCGTCGGTGAGCGCCTCGGCGAGGCACCCGAGAAGCGTTTCGTACGAGGGGTGCGTGCGGGCGGTGACGGCCACCGCCTGCTCGGCGGTGCGGATCGCCTCGTCGAGGTCGTCGGGGGACTGCGCGAGCCGGAAGCGGGCGAGCAGAGCCATGCTGAGCGCGGAGAGGTAGCGCCCGAACTCCGGGTGGCTGCGGGGAATCGTCGCCGCTGCCTCCCGCTGCCATCTGATCACCCCGTCCAGGTCCGCCGGATGATGGTCGTCGCGCAGCCGCGCCCTCAAAGCCTCGGCGAGATGGCACATGGCCATGGCCCGGTGGATGCTGGGCGAGACAGCAGGCAGGGCATCGACGGCCCGGGTCGTCAGGCGGATCGCCCGGTCCAGATCGGCAGCCTCGAAGAGCCGCTTGTACCGCAGCAGGAAGGCCAGCCCCAGATTGGACAGCACGAACCCGTCCTCCCTGGTGACGGAGACCGCCTCGGTCCCCAACCGGATGGCCTCGTCCAGGTCCTGGACGGAACCCCGCCGGTCGTAGCGGATGCGGTGCGAGACGGCGAGATTGGCCAGTCGCCGCCCCCTGGCCGGGGCCGTCCTGGAGGTCTCTTCCAGGGCCTGTTGTTCGAGAGCGATCGCCCGGTCCAGATCCGCGAGGTCGCCCGTCCGCTCCTGCCGGAAGTACAGAGCTGTCGCGAGCTCGGTCAGGACGTTCGGGCGTGACGGCACGGAGGCCGAGGCGAGCAGGGACTCCAGCAGCTCGATGGGCTCCTCCAGATCGGCGGGATCGCACAGCCGGTCGTAGCGGGCGCGCAGCCGCCGCGCCAGACGGACCGCGAAGTCCAGCCGGTCGGGGTCCTCCGGATGCGCCTCCTCCACCGCCGCCCGCGCGTGACCGATCGCCTCCTGGAGATCGGCGATGTCGTCCGTGAGCTCGTGGCGGAGGCTGAGCGCCCTGCCCAGTTGGGACAGGCGACGCGCGCGGGCGTGGCTGCCGGCCGGCGTCGCGCGCACCGCCGCCCTTCCCGCGGACACGGCCCGCTCCAGATCCTGCCGCTCCCCGAAGCGGCCGTGGCGTTCCAGCAGCAGATTGGACAACAGGGTGAGGCGGCGCGACTGTTCGGGGTTGTCCTCGGCCGTCCAGACGAGGGAGGACTCGCGCAGCTCGATGGCCTCGTCCAGGTCGGACGCCTCGCCCTTGAGGTGGAAGCGGCGCATCAGGGCGCCGGACAGGTGGGCCATGGGCAGGCCGGGTATGTCGTCACCCGTGATCGACAGGTCCAGCGCGAGACGGTAGTGGTGCACGGCCCCGTCCAGGGCCTCTTCGGCGCGTGTCTGCTCGTACGTCGTCATCAGCTGCCGGGCGCGGCAACTCGCCTCGTCGGCACGCTCGTTCGCCGCGGCGACGGCCTCGACGAAGGACCTGGGCACGCCTTCGCCGCGGAGCCGGGCGCGGAGGACGAGCAGCCTCATCACCCAGCCGTTGTCGGCGTACCCGTCGCTTCCCGGTCTCGCCTGATGCCGGGCCCCGTGGAAGCCGAGGAGCGCGTCCAGAACGGCCGGGGAGACGACGCGTCCGCCTTTTCCGTCGTCCTGGACCAGATGCGCCTGCAGTTCGCGCGCCTCGGCCGCCGCCGCCGTCTCGAACAGAACGGAGTCGTCGCCCTGTTCGTGGAATCGCTTCACGCGGTCGAGGAGCGCTGTGATGAGGTGGTCGCGCACCAGGTCACTTTATCGGCGGGGCGATCGAAGGACCGGGCAGTGAGACAGAGGGGAACGGGCGCGAGCATGGCGGCACCGGAGCACAAGAGCAGTGAACCCTGGGAACCCACCTCGGACTTCGAGTGGACCGACCGGGCCTACGGCCTGCTGGAGCAAGGGCTGCTGCAGGCCGAGGTGAACGTCGTCGACGGCGTCCTGAGCACCCGGGTCTGGGGCAACTGCCCCCGCTGCGAAGGGCTGCTGAACGACCATCAAGTCCCCACGGTGGTGGACGTTTTCGGCGCGTCACGAGGACACGGCGCCGATGCGGTCCCGGCGGCGGGGCCTCCCGTGGTGGTCGTGGACGTCACCTGCGGCTGCGGCCTCGCACATGCCGGAGTCCCGGAGGGGACGACCGGTTGCGGGGTCAGCTTCCGCGTGGAGCTGGAGGCCGAAGCCGCCGGGCCCCTTCCCCAGGGGACACCATGAGCGGGTACCGGCCGAGGAGACCGACCCGTGGGCCCACTCCCTTCGACCTCGCCGAACGGGACGCCTTCGCCGCGCTGTCGGCGGCTTCCCTGGACGCCGTCCGCTCCAGCGCGGAGACCTGGCGCAACGGCCTCTCCGCCTTCATCACCCTGGTCACCACCGGTGTGGTGATCAAGGGACGGGACACCACCAGCGCCCTGCCCACGGAATGGCGGGCAGCCCTCACCGCGCTCATCGGAGGCGGCCTGCTCGTAGCGATCCTCGGGCTGTGGCAGGCGCTCGGGGCCCAGGCCGGCACCCGTCCCCGGGCCACCACGCTGAACGCCGTGCACAGCCGCTACGGGTCGGTCGCCGCGTACAAGGTCGCCCTCGCGAACATCGCGGCCGCCCGGCTGCGGCGCGCACAGTACCTGGTCGCGGTCGCGCTGGCCCTCCTGCTCGCGGGCATCGGCGTCACCTGGTGGGCGCCCGCCGAGTCGACAGGCGACAAGCCCGTCTACCTCAAGGTCGCCCACCAAGGCCGGACCAGCTGCGGAACGCTGCGCTCCGCCGATGGAGGAATGCTCCGGCTGAAGAGCCCGGGACGCCATGAACCCGCTGTGATCCCGTTGGGGGACGTCACGAACATCGAGGTCGTGAGGAGCTGCGGATGACACGCTCGAATCGACCCGATAAATCATTGGCGTCACATCATGAGGTGCCTCTAGGGTGAGCGATGTTCCTCGGTGGCCGGCGGCCGCCGGGACCGATCGAGTGTGAACCGAGTGCGAACCAGGAGGTGTTGACCGATGGCTGTCACCGTGCAGGGCGCTGCCCGCATTCAGAAGTCCATCAAGTCCACCTCTGTGGCCGCCGGCTGACCTCCACCTCCTTCATTCACCGCGCCTGAGTGCGCGTGCCGGGGCCACCCTTGTGAAGGGTCACCCTTGACTTCCTCCGCAGTTTTCTCCGCCCTGTCCCGCTACGGCTGGGACGACTCCTGGGCGGAGCAGTTCTCCGCGTACGACTCCGAAGGGCTCCTCGCCGGGCGGGTGCTCCGCGTCGACCGCGGCCAGTGCGACGTCATCACCGTCGACGGGGTGCTGCGCGCCGACACCGCGTTCGTGACGCCCCACGATCCGCTGCGCGTCGTGTGCACCGGCGACTGGGTCGCCGTCGAACCCGGCGGGAACCCCCGGTACGTACGGACGTATCTGCCGCGCCGCACCGCGTTCGTCCGCTCCACCTCCTCCAAGCGGTCCGAGGGGCAGATCCTCGCCGCCAACGTCGACCACGCGGTCATCGCCGTGTCCCTCGCGCTGGAACTCGACCTCGGTCGCATCGAACGCTTCCTCGCCCTGGCGTGGGAGTCCGGGGCGCAGCCCGTGGTCGTCCTCACCAAGGCCGACCTGGTGCCGGACCCCGTGACCCTCGCGCATCTCGTCCAGGACGTGGAGACGGCGGCGCCCGGCGTGCCGGTGCTGACCGTCAGCTCCACGTTGGGGGAGGGGCTCGACGTGCTCGCGGCCCTTCTGGCGGACGGTACGTCCGTGCTGCTCGGGCAGTCCGGTGCGGGGAAGTCGACCCTCGCCAACGCGTTGCTCGGCGAGGACGTGATGGACGTCCAGGCCGCGCGTGACGTGGACGGCAAGGGCCGCCACACCACGACGACCCGCAACCTGCTCGCCCTCCCGGGCGGGGGTGTCCTCATCGACACGCCAGGGCTGCGTGGAGTCGGCCTGTGGGACGCCGAGACCGGCGTCGGTCAGGTCTTCTCCGAGATCGAGGAACTCGCCGCCGAGTGCCGCTTCCAGGACTGCGCGCATGTCGCGGAGCCCGGCTGCGCGGTCCTCGCCGCGGTGGACTCCGGGGATCTCGCGGAGCGCCGCCTCGACAGCTACCGCAAGCTCCTGCGCGAGAACCAGCGCATCGTCGCGAAGACCGACGCCCGCGTGCGGGCCGAGATCCGTCGGGACTGGAAGCGGAAGGGGGCGGAGGGGAGGGCTGCGATGGAGGCGAAGCGGGGGCGCCTGTCGTAGGGGGGTCGTTGTGGGTCGGGTCCGTGCCGGTACGTCTGCTGGCGTGGGCGCCGTTCGCAGGGGGGTGTGTTGTGGGTCGGGTCCGTGCCGGTACGTCTTGCCCGTCGCCGCGTGGGCGTACTGCCCG
>NZ_JBEXDZ010000168.1:0-21138 GCF_040606085.1 Streptomyces sp. NPDC005485
GTCCCCGCCGGCACCCCTTTCACGGTTCCCCCGGTCCTCTTCGCCAAGATCACGGACGAGGACCTGGAGTCGTACGACGTCACCGGGCCACATGACAGATGCCCTGTGATTACTCCGGTGCGCCGCCGAAGCGCTCCTTGTACGACTCCAGGTCCTCGTCCGTGATCTTGGCGAAGAGGACCGGGGGAACCGTGAAAGGGGTGCCGGCGGGGACGGAGGACAGGGTGCGGGCCTCGTCCGCCGTGACCCACTTCGCCGTGTCGGTGGGAAGGGCGAAGGCCGCGCGCATGGCGGCGGACGACGCCGGGATGAAGGGCTCGGAGACAACCGAGTAGAGGTGGATGAGGTTCATCGCGGTGCGCAGGGTCAGGGCCGCGCCCTCGGGGTCGGTCTTGATCTCCAGCCAGGGGGCCTTCTCCTCCAGGTAGGAGTTGCCCGCGGACCACAGGGCGCGCAGCGCGGCCGCGGCCTTGCGGAACTGGAGGGCCTCCATCTGGGTCTCGTACTCGGCGAGGAGCGAGGCGATCTCCTCGCCCAGCTTCGCCTCCGGCTCACCCGCCGCCGCTCCCGCGGGGACCTCCTCGCCGAAGCGCTTCTTGGAGAAGGACAGCACGCGGTTGACGAAGTTGCCGAGGGTGTCGGCCAGGTCCTTGTTCACCGTGGTCGTGAAGTGCTCCCACGTGAAGGATGAGTCGTCGGACTCGGGGGCGTTGGCGATGAGGAAGTAACGCCAGTAGTCCGCGGGCAGGATCTCCAGGGCGTGGTCCGTGAAGACGCCGCGCTTTTGGGACGTGGAGAACTTTCCGCCGTAGTACGTCAGCCAGTTGAAGGCCTTTACGTAGTCGACCTTCTTCCAGGGCTCGCGGATGCCGAGCTCCGTGGCCGGGAACATCACCGTGTGGAACGGGACGTTGTCCTTCGCCATGAACTCCGTGTACCGGACGTCGGCGGCGCCGTCGGGCTCGTACCACCAGGACTTCCAGTCGCGGTTGTCCGGGTCCTGGTCCGACCACTCCTTCGTCGCACCGATGTACTCGATCGGGGCGTCGAACCAGACGTAGAAGACCTTGCCCTCGGCGGCCAGCTCCGGCCAGGTGTCGGCCGGGACCGGGACGCCCCAGTCCAGGTCACGGGTGATCGCGCGGTCGTGCAGGCCCTCGGTCAGCCACTTGCGGGCGATGGAGGAGGCCAGCTGCGGCCACTCGTCGCCGACCTCGTCGATCCACGCCTCCACCTCGTGCTGCAGCTTCGACTGGAGGAGGAAGAGGTGCTTCGTCTCGCGGACCTCCAGGTCCGTCGAGCCGGAGATCGCCGAGCGGGGGTTGATCAGGTCGGTGGGGTCCAGGACGCGTGTGCAGTTCTCGCACTGGTCGCCGCGGGCCTTGTCGTAGCCGCAGTGCGGGCAGGTGCCCTCGACGTAGCGGTCCGGGAGGAAGCGGCCGTCGGTCGGGGAGTAGACCTGGCGGATCGCCCGCTCCTCGATGAACCCGTTCTCGTTCAGGCGGCGGGCGAAGTGCTGGGTGATCTCACGGTTCTGCGGGGAGGAGCTGCGGCCGAAGTAGTCGAAGGCCAGCTCGAAGCCGTCGTACACCGCCTTCTGCGCGTCGTGCGCCTGGGCGCAGAACTCGGCGACCGGCAGGCCCCGCTCCTTCGCAGCCAGCTCGGCCGGGGTGCCGTGCTCGTCCGTCGCGCAGATGTAGAGCACGTCGTGGCCGCGCTGGCGGAGGTACCGGGAGTACACGTCCGCCGGGAGCATGGACCCCACCATGTTGCCCAGGTGCTTGATTCCGTTGATGTACGGAAGGGCGCTGGTGATGAGGTGTCGAGCCATCGCGGGCTGCTCCCAAGTCGCTACGTGCGGTGACGGATCTCGATTCCGGCAAGGATGCCGGGCCGTCTACGAACCTTGAAATCGTAGCCGAAACGGGTAGGCCGCCCGCTTCCCGTTTTAGTGGGTGGGAAGCAGGCGGCCTACGGCGCGTGGCTACTGGCGGTTGTGGGGGTTACGGGCGCCAGGTCGCGAGTACGCCGTCGAAGAGCTCGGCGTCCGTCAGCTCGCGCGGAGTCGGGCCCGCGTGGAAGAACGACGTGTTGTCCGTCTTCAGCTTGCGGAGGTAGTCGAACGCCTTGTTCTCGTGCTCGCCGAACGCGACGAAGGAGAAGAAGACGCCGGGGTGGGACTTCGCCGCGTCCGTGAGGGACTGGGTGGCGGGGGTCTTCGCGTCCGGGGCGCCGTCCGTCTGGAAGACCACCAGGGCGGGCGCCTTGGGGTCGTCCGACTTCTCGTGCTGGGCGAGGACTTCCTGTACGGCCGCGTGGTAGCTGGTACGGCCCATACGACCGAGGCCCGCGTGCAGCTCGTCGATCTTGTTCTCGTGCGCGGCGAGGGTCAGCTCGCCGGTGCCGTCCAGCTCCGTGGAGAAGAAGACGACGTGCACCGTGGCCTCGGGGTCCAGGTGGGCGGCGAGTGCGAGGGTCTGCTCGCCGAGGGCCTGGGCGGAGCCGTCCTTGTAGTACGGGCGCATGGACGCGGAGCGGTCCAGTACGAGGTAGGTCTTCGCGCGGGTTCCGGTGAGGTCCCGCCTCTTGAGGGCGGCGCCGGCCTCCTTGTATGCCGTTGCCAGGGCGGGGGCTGTGGCCTTCACGGCCTCGGCCTCGGCTTCGCCCTCGGCCGTGCTGTTCCCACCCGCACCACCCGTGCGGCTCTCGTCGTCGGCTGCGAGTGGCCCTTGTGGGGCATCAGCGACGTCGGCGACTGCTGGCTCGGGGGTCTGCTCGGGGGCCTCTTCGGGGGCCTGTTCGGTCTCCGGGGCCTCCGCGGGCTCCTCGGCTGCCGGTTCGATCACCGGTTCCGGGTCCGGGTCCGGTGCCGCAGCCACTGGCTCGGGCTCGACGACGGGCTCCGGTTCGACGACAGGCTCCGGTTCGACGACTGCCACGGGCTCCGGCTCGGGCTCGACCACCGGCTCCGGTTCCGGTTCCGCGGCAGCCACCGGCTCGGGCTCGGGCTCGACCACCGGTTCCGGCTCCGGTTCCGGTTCCGCGGCAGCCACCGGCTCCGGCTCAGGTTCCACCGCAACCGGCGCCTCGACCTCAGCCTCGACTTCGGCCTCAGCCTCGGCCACAGGGGCCTCCGGCTCGGCTGCCGGCGTCGGCACGGTCACGTTGTCGAAGGCCGCGGACACGAGGTCGTCGGCGGTGGGCTTCGGCTTCGGTTCCGGGGAAGGGGACGGAATCCTCGGTGCGGCCTCCTGCGAAGGGGCCGGTTCCGTCGCCGGGGCGGGGATGGTGGGAGCCGGAGCCTCCAGCGAGGTCCCCGCGTCGGCGTCACGGTCCTTGCGTGAGCGGCCGAACGCGTTCCGCAGGAGAGTGAGAATGCCCATGTGCGCAACCCTTCGCATGAGTTGTAGCCCGTCAATCCCTGGCCAGGACGGACACGTAAGGTTAGCGGCCGCTGCCGGCGATCTTGGCCGGGGGCGCAGTGGCCGGGCGGCGGCGTCAACAGCACTACCGCTCGGGTGGGTGGCGAGCCCCTACCGGATCAGTGCGGCGAGGCGATCGTGCGAGCCGCCGCGACCTCCTGGCGGAGCGGTTCGAGCACGCTGCCCGGAGGCCCTGTGAGATCCGTGCGGACCTCCACGAGGACGTCGGTCTCGCGCAGCCCCTGCGACAACTCCCGTAGCTGGAGCGCCACTTGCGCGATCTCGGCGGTGGACGGCGGCTCGGCGCCGTGTTTGATCCGTACCCGCGCCGCGGTCGTCGCGTCCACGATCCGCTCGACGGCGACGACGAGCGGCCACCACGCGGCGGCGCGACGGCCGGTGGGCGGCGGTTCGGTCAGGGCGCGCTGGAACTCCGTACGGATGACGGAAAGATCGCGGTACAGACCCCGGCGCATCCGGGCGCGGGCCGCCGGTTCCGTTCCGTTGCCGAACGCGGACTCGACGTAGCGGGCAGTGTTCGCGACCGCGTCCGCGAGCCGGTCGCCGACCCGGGTGTGCCAGCTCTCCGGCCAGAGGAGATAGCCGGCCACCAGGGCGATCGCGCAGCCCATGAGGGAGTCGACGAGACGCGGCACCAGCAGGCCGGTGCCCTGGTGGTTGAGGATGTCGGAGAGGAGCAGGATGACCGGGGTGATGGCGGCGGTCTGGTAGCCGTAGCCGCGCGGGGTCAGGGCGGGGATGAGCGGTGCGAGCACCAGCATCACGGGCACGTCCCACCAGCCGCGCGGGACGACGGTGAGCACGGGGGCGGCGACGGCCAGGCCTGCCACCGTGCCCAGCGCGCGCAGCAGCGCCCGGGAGAAGACCGACCCGAAGTCGGGCTTCAGCACGAAGGTGATGGTGAGGGCGACCCAGTACGAGCGCGGCACCGGGACGATCGAGACCAGGGCCTGCGCGATACCGATGCACAGCGCGAGGCGCAGGCCGTAGCGCCAGGAGGCCGCGGACAGGACGACGTTCCTGGCGGCGCGGCCGGTGCGGACGCGCAACGCCGCCGGGCGGCCGAGGCGGTCGTCGATGGTGCGCGGGTCGGGATCCTGGTCGGTGACGACACCGGCGGCGTGCCGCAGAGCGTGGTCGACGGCGCGGGCGGTCTCCGACGCGGGCGTCGGCAGGTCGAGCCCTATGGGACCGGTGTACCCCGTCTCGACGGCGTCGGCGAGATGCCGTACGGCGGTGGGAATCCCGTCCGGCAGCGGCTTCCCGGACTGGTGGACGGCGGGGGCGGCCTCCACGACCGGCGTGATCGCGTTCAACTGGGCCAGCAGCCGGGTGAGGTCGGGACTGCGGCCGTGGTGGCGGGCCCGCCGGGCGAGGACGAGGTCGTAGGACTGGTTGAGCGACTGGGTGACGGCGTGCCGCGCGCGGTCGTACGCGTCACGGAGGTCACGGAGATCGCGGCTGTCACTGCTACCGGCCTCGCCGGTCCCGCCGGATCCGCCGGTCCGCCCGGCCTCGCCGCTCTCTCCCGGTGTCTCCCCCGGCCCGCGGTTCTCGCGTGCCCCCTCGTTCGCGCAGACCGCAAGGAGTTCCGCCACCCGCCGGTACGTCCCCGCGACCGCGGCCCGCTCCGGTACGCCCGATCGCAGCGGCCAGGCCAGCAGGGCCAGGACGAGGACGAGGAGTCCGCCGCCGGACATCAGCAGCGGGGCCAGCCACCACGCGCCCGGCATCGGGAGGCCCGCGCCCACAACGGAGTTGAGGAGCAGGAGCAGTCCGGACACGGAGGCGACCGCGCCGATCGTCGAGATCATCCCGGAGACGAGCGCGACCCCGGTGACCGCGGCGACGGCGAGCCATCCGTGGCCGTACACCAGCGAGCCGACGGTGACACCGAGGGCGCCGAAGAGCTGGGGGATCGCGATGTTGAGGATGCGCATGCGGTAGGCGTCGGCGGTGTCGCCGATGACGCCGGACAGGGCGCCCATGGAGGCGAGCGCGCCGTACGCGGGCCGGTCCACGGCCAGGCCGATCGCGAGCGGCAGGGCCATCGCGACGGCGGCGCGGGCGACGGCGGCCCAGGGGATGGGTGCCTGCTGCGGTTGGAGGTTCCTGACCAGCCAGTCGGGAGGGGTGAGGGCGCCGGACAACTGGCGGGACGGGCGGGACATGCGCCCCATTATGGCCGCATTGCCGATCGGGCCCGGAGCGCATGTCCCCTGGTGGGGCCGGTGAAGTCGGTGGACCTGGTGGCGCTAGCGGAGCTGGTGGAGGCTCAGTGTGATGAGGAGCGCCCGGTGATCGGTGCCGGAGATGTCGAGGAAGGACGCCTTGCTCGCGGAGAAGTCCGGGGAGACGAGGACGTGGTCGATCTGGCTGCCGATGACGGGCGCGGTGCGGGCGGGCCAGCTCGGGGTGCGGGGGCTTCCCGCGAGGCGGGCGCCGTCGTGCAGCCCCGCGTCGAGGATGTGGCGGAACGCGGCGTGGTCCTGGGAGGCGTTGAAGTCCCCGGCGACGATGGTGGAGCCGTCGCTGGTTGCGGCGTAGTCGCGCAGCCTGCCCAGCTCACGCCGCCAGGCGCCGAGCTGGCCGGGCAGCGGGGGCATGGGGTGCGCGAGTTGCAGGCGTACGGCGTGGCCGTTGACGTCGGCGACCGCACCCGGCATGCCCATGGTGCCGCGCACACCGGCCGCGCCCTTGAGCGGGAACCGGCTCATGATCACGGAGCCGTTGGATCCGGAGCCCTCGACGGCCGCCCGGTACGGGTAGCCGCCGTGGCTCCCGCCGAAGGTGTCCTTGAGCGTGCCGGAGCACCTGTGCTCGCACTCCTCCACGAACACGATGTCGGGCCGCTCCCGCCGAACCGCTGTGACCAGCGAGTTGGTGCCCCGGCCGAACTGCACGTTGGAGGTCAGCACCCGCAGCTCGGCGACGGACTTCCCGTCGGGTTCGCCGACCTTCCCGTACGGCTCGATGAACCAGGCGACCGTCCCCAGCACCAGGACCCCCCACACCATCCCGACCCGCCACCGGGCGAGCAGCGCGAAGGCGAGGCCGACGCCCGCGGGCGCGAGCAGCCACGGCAGGAAGGCCAGCAGTTGGGGCACGGGTGTGATCCCGTCGCTGTCGGCCGCCCGGCAGCCGACGACCACGCTCACCACGGTGAACAGCAGCCCGGCCGCGAAGCCCGCGAACACCCGTCCGGGCCGCCGCCGTTGTCCGCCGGCCGCGTCCTGCGACTCCGTCCACTCAGCCGTCGCACTGTCCAAGGCCAGGCCTTCCGCTCGTCCGCTGTTCAGCTCGTTCGCGAGGAGTGTCCGAATCCTCCCTCAAGGACGGGAACTTCGGGGGGAAGGTTGCCGTGAGACCCCGAAGTCACCTCTGATCGTCCACCCGCGCCAGGAACGTCTCCATTGTCCCGTTGAACTCCTCGGCACGCTCGAGGTTCGGTAGATGGGCGGTGGAGTCGATCACACGGAGGGTGGAGTCGGGGAGGGCCGCGTGCATCGCCTCGGCGTCGGACACCGGGGTGTACTCGTCGTCGGCACCCACCACGACCAGGGCCGGGACGGTGACCCGGGTCAGCAGCTCGCGGTAGTCGGGGCGCTCGGCCCGCCCGCGCAGGGCCGCCGCGGCGCCCTCGGGGGAGGCCGCCGTCATCATGCGGTGCACATGCGCGGCGACCTCCGCGTCCGCGTACGGCGCGACCATCTTGTACAGCACCTCGTCGGCGTATCCGCGCATCCCCTCGCGCAGCAGCCGGTCCGCCATGGCGCCCCGGGCCCGCCTGCCCTCCTCGGTCTCGGCGGCCGGGAAGGTGTCGGCGAGGACCAGGCCCCGGATGCGCTCCGGGAACTGCCGGTAGCACTCCATGACGATCTGGCCGCCCATGGAGAGCCCCGCGAGCACGAACTCCCCCACGCCCAGGGCGTCCAGCAGCGCCGCGATGTCCCCGGCGAATACCTCAAGAGGTGTGACACCGGGGGTCACCGGGGACTCGCCATAACCGCGCAGGTCCGGCGCGATGACCCGGCGCGTCGCCGAGAACGCGGTGATCTGGGGGGCCCACATCGTGCGGTCGAAGGGGTGGCCGTGGACCAGGACGAGGGGCAGCGCCCGCGTCGAGGAGTCGCCCCCTTTGTCATCGTATGCAAGGAAAGGTGCCGATGTGGTTGCCATGACCACGACCCTAGGTTCACCAACCACTCGGTGCAATAAGATCTTTGCCCTCGGTGCAATGTGCCGGGAACGGAGTGAGGGGAACTCGTGGAGGACTACCGGCGGCTCGCCGACCGCATAGCCGACGACATCGTCACCGGACGGCTGCGGCCCGGCGAACGGCTGCCCACGCAACGGGCGTTCGCGCGCCGCACGGGCATCGCGGGGTCGACGGCCGGGCGGGTGTACGGCGAACTGGTGCGGCGAGGTCTCGTCGTCGGCGAGGTCGGCCGCGGCACGTTCGTGCGGGCCGCGCCGGTCCCCTCGGGCCGCGCGCTCGCCGAGCCCGCGACCGGCGCGCCCCGGACCACCGATCCCACCAGCCCTGATCCCACGACCTCTGATCCCACGACCGCCGGTCCCGTGACCACCGCGTGGGCCGACGGGGACCCCGACCACCCTTCCGCCCCGGTCAACATGGAGCTCAACTACCCTTCCGCGCCCGGCCAGTCGGAGCTGCTCGCCCCGGCCCTCGCGCCGCTGCTGCGCCCCGACCTGCTGACCGAGGTGCTGCGCCCGGCGTCCGTCACGGGCACGGCACCCGTCCGTGCGGCGGCCGCCACGCTCCTCGCCACGGCGGGCTGGCGCCCGGACCCGTCCCGGCTGCTCTTCGCGGGCAACGCGCGCCAGGCCATCGCGGGCGCCCTCGCCTCGCTGGTACGGCCGGGGGGCCGTGTCGGCGTCGAGGCGCTGACATATCCCCTGGTCAAGGAGATCGCGGCGCGCCTGGGCATCGTCCTGGTCCCGCTCGCCATGGACGAGGAGGGCCTGCTCCCGGACGCCGTCGCGACCGCCCACCGCTCCGCGCCCCTGTCCGCCGTGTACGTCCAGCCGACGCTGCACAACCCGACGTCGGTGACCGCCGGTTACCTCAGGCGGAGCGAACTTGCTGCTGTCGTACGGCAGTTGGACCTTCCCGTCGTGGAGGACCGCATCTGGTCGTTCCTGTACCAGGACCTCGCTCCGCTGGCCGCCCACGCCCCCGAGCGCGTTCTTGTCGTCGACGGGCTGTCCAAGCGGGTGGCGCCCGGCCTGACGGTGGGATTCCTTGTCGTGCCCGAGGGGCGGGCGGGGGCTGTCGGGGCCGCCCTGCGCTCCGGCGGCTGGGCGGCGGGCGGCTTCGCGCTGGAGGCGGCGGTGCGCTGGATCGCGGACGGGACGGTCGGCCGCCTGGTCACCGCCAAGCGCGCGGACGCGGCACGCCGGCAGGGACTCGTCGCCGAGCACCTCGCCGACTTCACCGTGCACGCCGATCCGCACGCGTACTTCGCCTGGTGGGAGCTGCCGAAGCCGTGGCGCGCGGACACCTTCACGGCGGCGGCAGCGGCGCGCGGGATCGCGGTCACGCCGGGCCCGGCGTTCGTGGTGTCGCCCGCGTCGGGAACGGGCTCCGTGGCGGACTGCGTCAGGCTCGGACTTGCGTCGGCTGCTCCGCGGCAGCTGGAGCGAGCGCTGCGGACGCTTGCCGGGCTCGCGCGATCCGGCCCGTGAGCAGGGCGCCCAGTGCCACCGCGAGGCCCAGCCCCAGCAGCAGCCAGGAGACCTGGCGGAGTGTTTCAGTGAGGGCGTCGTACACCGCGCCGACGGCCGAGCGGGACACCCCGGCCGGCAGGTCGGCGAGGGTGAGCCGGCGGCCGATGGCGACGGCGGCGCCGAGCAGCGCGGCGCCCAGCGAGGTGCCGAGCCCGGTCGCGAGCACCGCGCGGCGGCGGCAGACGGCGACGAGGATGCCCGTCGAGGCGAGGACGGCCGCCGCGAGCGGCAGCCAGAAACCGGCGACTTCGAGCACCTGGAACCCCTTCCGGAGCCGGCCCGCGTCCCGGGCGTGCAGCACCGTGGTCGCGGTGTGCTCGACGGGAATGCGGCCGGCCAACGGCATGTGGTTGTCGGCCAGTTGACGTTTGACCTGCTCGGTGACGGGCGCGAGGTCGATGGTCACGTCGCCGCCCCCGCCTCCGGCGCCGCGCCCGTTGCCCGCCCGGTCGTTGCCGTCGCGCAGGGCCTGCATGACGGCGTCGTGCGCGGCCCGGTTCGCGGCCTCCCAGGCCGCGGCGAAGGCCGGTGTCCGCGTGAACGAGCGCGCCGCGTCCCGCACGAAGGAGTGCACCGGCCCCCGCAGCGGCTGCCCCACGTGGACCTCGTGCATGATGCCGTCGGCGATGCCCGCGGCGATCGCGTCCCGCACGTTCCGGTCGGTGGCGAGCGGCGCCATCGTGGCCTCGTAGCGGCCGGTGTCGCCGATCGCGTACGTCGCCCAGGCCGAGAGCGCGCCGAGCGGCGCGAGCAGACAGGCGAGGCCGATCAGCACGGCCGACAGGACCCTCCGGACACGGTGAGGCACTCCACCAGGCAAGGCCTCTTCGGCGCGGTGCGCGAGCTGTTTGACTGCATATGGGCGCATATGACAAGCCGAAAGTGGGGCGGGCGGGGAGCCAAGGGGGAGCTGGGGAGTGAGCCCTCCGGTGGAGGGCTCACCCGAACGGGTGTTTCCTGGAGCTGGGGAAAAGGAGGTTGATCATGCGGACCACCCCGGCCCTGCGGACCCTTGTCGCGGCCCTGTTCACCGGCGGTGTTCTGACCGTCGTGGCCGCAGGAACCTCGGCGGCGGCAGTTCCGCCGACACAGACCACCACCGGTGGCCACGGCCATCACGACCCCATCTGGGGCACCGTCGTCTCCCGCGGAGAGCTGAACCTCCGGGAGCAGCCCACCACGAACTCGGCCGTTGTCGGCGTGCTCTCGCCGGGCAGCCAGGACCGGGTCCGGTGCGCGGTACTCGGACAGAGCGTCTTCGGCAACCCGTACTGGTTCTGGCTGGTCGGAGCGCAGGCCTGGGCAAGCGCCGCGTTCGTCGACACCGGCAACCAGGGCGTGCCGAGCTGCGACCCGTGCCCCGGCTGGAAGGACGACTCCTGGAAGAACGACTCCTGGCAGGACGGCTCACGCAACGACTCGTGGAGCAGTTCGAGCTCCGGCGCCTGGAGCTTCAGCGCCTCCGGGACGTGGAGCTGGAGCGCGGCCGGTGCCTCTTCGAGCTCCTGGGGCATGGTCCCAGGTGGTGGGTGAATGAGGGAATCGGGTGAAGGGTGAGGCCCCGGCAGCCGTTGCCGGGGCCTCACCCGTGGGAGCCCGTCGAGACCCCGTGGAAAGCCCCTCTCAGGGGCTCCCCACGGGGTCTTCGAGCGTCAGCTCACCCGGTGGCCCTCCGCGTCCTCGTGCGTGTAGTACCGGTAGAACGTGACCGCGAAGACGCCTGCCGCGACGCCGAGCGCCATCATCGTGGACCGCAGGACGGTCGTGCCGGTCTGGCTGTACAGGAAGCCGAACGCGATGCCCGCGAACGCCGTCCACAGCAGGGCGTGCACCTCGCGCTTCATGAGGGGCGCCAGCATCCGTACGCCGATCCACATGGCCGCGAACACGATGGCGCAGACGAAACCGAACAGGATGTTCCAGCCCGTGATCGGCCCGCCGCTGCGGTTGATCGCCGCGGCCCAGAAGCCGTACAGGAGCCCGCCCGCCACGGGCAGGCCCCACCTCGCCGCGGTGTGCGCCTGCGCACCGAAGATGTCGGGGGTCCCGGCGGTTCCGGCCGGGTCGGCCGTTCCGGTTGTGCGTGGTGTTCCCGGTGCCCCTGAAGCGGGTGCTGCGTGAGCCATGGGAGCACTCCTCTCTCCTCGCCCCTGCCTACCAGGGCACACCTCGCCCCGGCCGCTGGCAAGTCGGATGCGGGTCGGGATGCGGCCGACCCGGCAGCGTGTTTCGCTGAACCGCATGAGGCAGGGCGACCGGTGGGCCGTGCTGGACCGGCTGCCGCGCGCCGGGCACGAGACGGCCGCCGCCGAGCGGCAGAAGCTGCTGCGGGTCCGTGGCCGCAGTGTCGCCTGGGTGCCACCGCTGCTGCTGTGCGGGGCGATCGCCGCGGTCGACTGGAACACCAGCGGCGAGTTCCGGGTCATCTCCTGGATCGTGCTGGTGCCCGGGATCGCCGCCGCGATCTGCGGGGTGTGGGGCACGGCGGCGTTCGCGGTGCTCTCGCTGCTGACGTACGTCCTCGTGGACAACGCCTGGCCGCACCAGTACCAGACCGGCCTGCCCGACTTCATCCTCGTCGCCGTCGGCGGTGTCCTCGCGACGCTCGCCTGCGCGGTCCGGGTCCGCGGCGAGCGGCGCATGCTGCACATGCGAGACATCGCCGAGACCACCCGGCGCACGGTGCTGCGCCCGCTGCCGCCCGGCTGGGGGGACCTCGACCACGCGGCGGTGTACCTCGCCGCCGACAGCGAGGCGCGCGTCGGCGGCGACTTCTACGACATCCAGCCGGGCCCGCGCGGCACCCGTGTCGTCCTCGGTGACGTCCAGGGCAAGGGGCTCGGGGCGGTGGAGGCGGCCGCGGCACTGCTCGGCACGTTCCGCGAGGCGGCTTACCACGAGTCGGAACTCGCCACGGTGGCCGACCGTCTGGAGGTGCGGATGCTCCGGCATGTGCGGTACCGCAAGGCGGTGGGGCGGGGTGACGGCGAACGGTTCGCGACGGGTGTCCTGGTCGGCTTTCCGGACACGTCCGGCGCGGGTGAGCCGCCTCCGGACGTCGTGGAGGTGGTCAATTTCGGGCATGAGCCGCCGCTCGTGGTCGCTCCCGGCGGCGTACGCCGACTCCCGCCGGGGGACGGACTCCCGCTCGGACTCAGTGAGTTCACGGACGCGCCGCCCCTGGTCCTCACCGTTGCGCTGGCCCCCGGCGAGACCCTCCTGCTGGTCAGCGACGGGGTGACCGAGGCCCGGGACGCCCAGGGGGTCTTCTATCCGCTGCGCAAGCGGGTCGCCGAGGCGGTGTCCGCCGACCCGGGCACGGCCGAACCGCAGCGTCTGGTCCGGTTCGTGCGCGACGGCACGCTGCGGCACTGCGGGGGCCGTCTGGCCGACGACACGACGGTCTTCGCCGTACGGCGCCGGGGGCCCGGCCCGGTCACCAGCCCGTCAGCAGCAGGTGATTGACCAGCAGGGCGAGCCCGGCCTGGGCGGCGAGCCAGGCCCGTGGACCGGTCAGGAACGCCCCCGCGGGCAGCAGCCACACCGCGAACGGCAGCCAGATCCGTTCCGTCTCCGCCTTGCTCATCCCGGAGAGGTCGGCGACGAGGAGGGCGAGCAGGGCGGCGAGCACGAGGAACGCGAGCCGCCGGTCGCCGGGATCGCCGGCCCCGGCCCCGGCGCGGGGCGCTCGCAGCGTGGCGCCCGCCCGCCGCAGGCCCGCCACCGTGGCGAGCCCGGCCATCAGCACCGTGCACGCGAGGTTGGCCCACACCCAGTAGCCGTACGGCCGGAAGCCGCCCGCGCCCTGGCCGTAGCGGACGACCAGCAGGCGGTACGCCTCCCACCAGTCGAAGCCCGCGAGGGTGAAGGCGACCGGGACGACGGCGAGTCCGAGGAGCCCGGGGAGGAGCAGGGACAGGGCCCGGGTGCGCAAGCCGTCGCGGCCGAGCAGCAGCACCGCCGCGGCGATCACGGCGATCAGTGTCAGGCCGTACGAGAGGTAGCAGGCGAGCCCGAGGAGGAGCCCGGCGGCCGCGGCGCAGGTCCGGGGTGCGGGGCCGGTGACCGCCAGCGCGAGCAGGGCCAGGGCCCAGGCGGCGACCGCCGCGAAGTAGCCGTCGGCGGACGTGCCCACCCACACGGCGGTGGGCGCGAGCACGAGGAACGGCGCCGCCCGCCGCGCCAGGGCCTCACCGGCCAGCGCCCGCACGGCGACGAGGACGGCCACGCACGCCGTCCCGCCGACGGTGATGCACCAGACACCGGCCCAGGCGCCGCCGCCGAGCCCGATCCGGTCGAGGAGGACGAAGGTGAGGGTCGCCGCCGGGGGGTGCCCGGCGACATGGGCGGGCCAGTGCTCGGGGGAGCCGAGCAGGATGTGGGCGGTGAAGTCCCGCAGGGTGGCCGGGATGTCGTGGAAGCGGTCGATGACCTGGAGGTATTCGTACCTGCTCGTCAGCCGCCGGGCGACCCCCCGCTGCCAGCCGTCGACCAGCGCGAGTGAGAACGTCCACACCACGGCCGCCGCCCACGCCCCGCCCAGCAGCGCCCGCCAGGACAGCCGCGCGGCCACCCGGGGCCCGTACACCACGACGACGCCCGCCACCACGACCGCGGCCGGCGTACCCGGGCCCACATGTGGCCCCCAACTCGCCAGCAGCGGCGGCCAGTTCACGAACAGCGTGCCGTCCGCCCGCTGAACAGCGGTACCCACCAGCACGGCAGCCAGCACGAGCAGAACGGCCGCGAGGGCAACGCCGAGATCGGCGAGGAGGGCACGGCGGGGGTGGGGGTCGGCGGACAGAGGGGCGGGGTGGCTGCCGTCGGGTCGGGCGCCCTGGTGGCTGTCGCTGGGCGGGGTGTTGCGGTGGTCGCCCTTGGGCCGGGGATCCCGGTGGCCGGTGTCCCGGCGGGCGTCCTCGGGTCGGGGATTCCGGTGGCTGTCCTGGGAGCGGGTGTCCTGGGATCGGGTGACGTCGTCGGCGGAGTCCCGGCGGGCGTCCTCGGGCCGGAGATCCCGGTGGCTTTCCTGGGATCGGGTGTCCCCGGATCGGGTGGCGCCGTCGGCGGAGTCCCGGCGGGCGTCCTCGGGCCGGGCATCCCGATGACTGTCCTCGGATTGGCCGTCCCGGGATCGGGTGCCGCCGGGCCGGGCGTCCCGATGGCCGTCCCCGGATCGGGCGTCGTCGGGTCGGCCGTCCCCGGGTCGGGCGTCGTCGGACCGGCCGTCCCCGGATCGGGCGTCGGAGCGTGCGGCGTCGCGGAGGTGGTCGGGGTTCACAGCTGAACGCTAGGGCCGGGTGGGATCCGCGAGGGTGTCGCAGGGCCGGACGTCAGCGTTTCGTCATCAGTCGTGAGCCCCTTTCCGGGGTGGTCCTGCCTACGGTCGGAACATGCGCGACCACAAGCTCCCCACCTCCCCAGGGTTCTGGCGCAGCCCCCTGCGCGGCCCCTGGTTCACCTCCGTGCTCGGCCTCGTCCTGCTGGTCGGGATCACGGCCTTGTTCGTGACAGGGCTGGTGTCGTACGCCGCCTACAACCCGGACCTGTCGCCGGTGAACGACAAGACCCCCGACAAGGGCCTGCTCGGCTTCTATCTCTTCTCCTGGCCGACGAACCCGTCCTGGCTGTACCGGCTGACGCAGGGCGTGCACGTCACCCTCGGGCTCGTGCTCGTCCCCGTGCTGCTCGCGAAGCTGTGGTCGGTGATCCCGAAGCTGTTCGCGCTGCCGCCCGCCCGGTCGCTCGCCCACGCGCTGGAGCGGATCTCGCTGCTCCTGCTGGTCGGCGGCGCGCTCTTCGAGTTCATCACCGGCATCCTGAACATCCAGCTCGACTACGTCTTCCCGGGCTCCTTCTACCCCCTCCACTTCTACGGCGCCTGGGTCTTCTTCGCCGCGTTCGTCGCGCACGCCGTGCTGAAGATGCCCCTGGCCCTGCGCAATCTGCGCCACCTGAGGGAGGAGCGGACGGAACTGGTGTCGCCGGACCCCGCCGAACCGACCGTCTCGCGGCGCGGCGCGCTCGGCCTGGTCGGCGGCGGCTCCCTGCTGCTGTTCGTCACCACGGCCGGCCGCAACTTCGACGGACCGCTGCGCGAGACCGCCGTACTCGCACCGCACGGCGGCTCCGAACCGGGCACCGGACCCAACGGCTTCCAGATCAACAAGACGGCCTCCGTGGCCGGCATCCACCCGGCGGAGACGAGCGAGGACGCGTGGCGGCTGGTCGTCACCGGCCGCACCGGCACCGTACGGCTGAGCCGCGCCGAACTCCTCCGACTGCCGCTGCACAGCGCCGCGTTGCCGATCGCCTGCGTGGAGGGCTGGTCGACGTCCGACCAGTGGTGGCGGGGCGTACGGCTGCGGGACCTCGCGGCGCTCGTCGGCCACGAGGAGGCGCAGGCGCCCGACGTACTGGTCGAGTCCCTCCAGCGGCACGGCTCGTTCCGCAAGGCCGCGCTGCGCGCCAACCAGGTCCGCGACCCGCGCTCCCTGCTCGCCTTTTACGTCAACGGCGAGCCCCTGACCCTCGACCACGGCCACCCGGCGCGGATCATCGTGCCCGCCGCACCCGGCGTGCTCAACACCAAGTGGGTGGCCCGGATGACGTTCGGAGACCTGTGATGCCGAGCCCCGTGACGCATGGCCGACTCGGGCTCCGCATCGGGAGCCCCCTCCAACTCGTGCTGTTGGTCTGCTCGTTCGCGCTGGCCGCATACGCGGGCGTACGGCTGCTCGCGGACGACTGGTTCGAGGTGGCGCTCTGGCTCGTCGGCGCCGCCCTGCTGCACGACCTGGTCCTGCTGCCCCTGTACGCCGTGGCCGACCGGGCCGTCACCCGGCTGCTCGGGGCCGTAGGGCGCCGGGAGTGGACGGGCTGGGTCCGCGTCCCGGCGGCGCTCTCCGGCCTCCTGCTGCTGGTGTGGTTTCCGCTGATCAGCGGGCAGGTCGCCGAGCGCTACACGTCAAAGACGGGCCTGTCCGGTGACGGCTTCCTGGCCCGCTGGCTGCTGATCACGGCCGTGCTGTTCGGCGGCTCGGCGGTGCTGCTGGTGCTGTCCGCGCTGCGGTTGCGCAGGGCGACGAAGGACCGGCCGCCGGCCGTCCACTGATCGACCGGGCGCCAGCCCGTGCGGCGCGCGTGCCGCAGCAGTGCCGGGGTGCCGAGGCGAGCCCAGAGGAAGGGCGCGCCGGTGGCGCCCCGGCCGTCGGCGACGCGCACGTGGACGCGCTCGTCCACGTCGTCCACCGGCACCGTCTCGGCGATCAACAGCCCGCCCGGGGCCAGGAGTTCGGACACCCGCCGCAGCAGGGCGCGCGGGTCGCCGCCGATGCCGACGTTGCCGTCGATGAGGAGGGCGGTGTCCCAGCGCCCCTCGCCGGGCACCGTCTCGAAGACGGACCGGCGCAGGGCCTGCCCGCCGACCCGCACGGTGTGCTCGACGGCGGCCTCGCTGACGTCGATGCCCAGCGCCCGCAGCCCCTGCCCGGCGAGCGCCGCGACCAGCCGTCCGGGCCCGCACCCCACGTCGAGCACGGCGCCCTCGCAGCGTCGCAGCACGTCCAGGTCGGCGGCGTCGGCCCCGGCGCACCACCGCTCGACCTCCAGTGGGAGCAGCCAGCCGTCGGTGCGGCGCAGGAAGAGGGGGCCGCGTCCGGTGCGCAGGGCGTCGGCGTACGGGTCCGCGCACCAGGCGGTCGCCGTCTCCTCGGTGACGGTGCTCATCGGCCGGCGACCGCCGTCAGCCGGGCCAGCTCCGCCGCGAACCGGCCGTGCGGCGCCCCGGCGGCGACCACCTCGGCGTCGTGGGCCGTGTCGACGTCCCGCAGCCGCGGCAGATCGCGCACGCGCAGGCCCGCGGCGACGAGCCGGCCACGCTGCAGGGCGCCGGTGCCGGCCGTCGACATCGGCACCCCGCGCAGCAGCTCCGGGTCGGGCTCGGCGAGCCCCAGCGCCCAGAACCCGCCGTCCTCGGCGGGCCCGAAGTACGCGTCGGTGCCCCGCCAGTCGACGGTGAGGAGCGCCGGTGTCACCTGGGGCGTGTCCATTCCGATGAGCAGGGCGGGCCCGTCGCAGCCCCCGAACGCGCCCGCGAGCCGCTCGTCGAGCCCGCCCGCACACTGCGGTACGACATCGAAGCCGGGCGGCAGCCAGGGCCCCGGTACCCCGTCGAGCACGAGCACCCGTCGCCGCGCGGGCGCCGCCAGCACGGCGTGCAGGGTGTCCCGCAGGGCGGCCTCGGCGAGCGCGGCGGCCTCCTCGGGGGTGAAGGGGGGCGTGAGCCGGGTCTTCACGCGCCCGGGCCGAGGTTCTTTGGCGATGACAAGCAGGGTGCTGATCACTTGAGGGCTTCCTCCAGCGTTTAAGCCCGTCCGGCGTTTGAGGACGAGCGCGAAGCGCGACAGGGGGGAGAGGGGGCGAAGCCCCCATGAGGACGGGACGGGAAGGGGCGGAGGGGGCGAACTACGTGCCGCTCTCGGCCAGCACGCGCCGCATGTCGGCGACCGCCTGCCACGTCCCCCGCCAGGTCCCCGTGACCTTGGAGACCCCGGCCCGCGGCAGATACGGCACGTCGTGCTCGGCGACGCGCCACCCGGCGTCGGCGGCCCGCACGACCATCTGCAGGGGATAGCCGCTGCGCCGGTCGGACAGTCCGAGGCCGAGCAGCGCCTCGCGGCGAGCGGCCCGCAGCGGCCCCAGGTCGTGCAGCCGCAGCCCGGTACGCCGGCGCAGCAGATGCGCGAGCGCGAGGTTGCCCGCGCGGGCGTGCGCCGGCCAGGCGCCACGCCCCCGCGGCCGCCGCCGCCCGAGCACGAGGTCGGCCCCGCCACTGCGCACCTCGCGCACGAAGGGCACGAGGAGCGAGGGGTCGAGCGAGGCGTCGCAGTCGCAGAAGCACACGATGTCGGCAGTGGCGGCGGTCAGCCCCGCATGGCAGGCGGCGCCGAACCCGCGGCGCTCCTCGTGCACGACCGTCGCGCCGAGGCCGCGGGCGATGTCCGCGGAGCCGTCGGTGGAGCCGTTGTCCACGACGATCGCCCGCCAGCCGGGCGGGATCCGGGCCAGCACCCAGGGCAGCGCCTCGGCCTCGTCGAGGCAGGGCAGCACCACGTCCACGTCTGGTGTTTCCCGGGCTTGCGGGTTCACGGGGGAGGTCGTCACGGCTTTCACCCTACGGAGACGAAAGGGACATCACGGGCATCGGCTCCTTACGAAACACGGACGTCGACGCCGTACGGCGCCCTCCGCGCGGCCGCGGTGCGACGCTGGTCGTATGCAGCACCCGCACGAAATGCCGCAGCCGGACGCACTGCCCTCGCCCCCGCCCGCGCCACCCGCTCCGGAGGCCCCCGCCCGCGTCCTCGTCGTCGACGACGACCCCACGGTCGCCGAGGTGGTCTCCGGCTACCTCGACCGCGCGGGGTACGCCGTGGACCGCGCCGGCGACGGCCCCGCCGCGCTCGCCCGGGCCGCCGCGCACTGGCCGGACCTGGTGGTCCTGGACCTGATGCTGCCCGGCATGGACGGCCTGGAGGTGTGCCGCCGGATACGGGGGCGCGGCCCCGTGCCGGTCATCATGCTCACCGCCCGCGGTGACGAGGACGACCGCATCCTGGGCCTGGAGGTGGGCGCCGACGACTACGTGACGAAGCCGTTCAGCCCGCGTGAGCTGGTGCTGCGCGTCGAGTCCGTGCTGCGCCGCACCCGCCCCGCGACCCGGACGCTGCGCCCCCTGAGCGCGGCCGGCCTCACCATCGACCCGGCGGCCCGCCGCGCCACCAAGGACGGCACCGAACTCGCCCTCACCATCCGGGAGTTCGACCTCCTCGCGTTCTTCCTCCGCAACCCCGGCCGCGCCTACAGCCGCGAGGACCTGATGCGCGAGGTCTGGGGCTGGGACTTCGGCGACCTCTCCACGGTCACCGTCCACGTCCGCCGGCTGCGCGGCAAGGTCGAGGACGACCCGGGCCGGCCCCGCCTGATCCAGACGGTGTGGGGGGTGGGCTACCGCTTCGAGGAGCCCGACACCGCCGCCTCCGACTCCATGACGCGGGAGCCGTGAGTCATGCAGGACATGCTCCTCATCGCCCTCTTCGCCTTCCTCGGCGCCGCCGCGGCCGGGCTGCTCGGGGCGTTCGCGCTCTGGCTGATCCGGCGCCGCTCGCTGACCGCGTCCCTGGCCGTCGTCGCCGTCGTGGCGGTGACCGCCATGCTCGCGGGCACACTGGCCGTGGCATGGGCGATGTTCCTGTCGGCGCACGACCTGACCGTCGTCACGACGGTCGTCGCGATGGCCGCCGTGGTCTCCCTCGCGACCGCCCTGCTCCTGGGCCGCTGGGTCGTCGCCCGCAGCCGGGCGCTCACCCTGGCCGCCCGCTCCTTCGGCGACGGCGGCTCCTTCGCGGCCCCCGACGGCCCGGCGACCGCCGAACTCGCCGCGCTGAGCCGCGAGTTGCAGGCCACCAGCGTCAAGCTGGCCGAGTCCCGCGACCGCGAACGCGCCCTGGAGACGTCACGGCGCGAACTCGTCGCCTGGATCTCGCACGACCTGCGCACCCCGCTCGCGGGCCTGCGCGCGATGTCCGAGGCCCTGGAGGACGGGGTGGCCGCCGACCCCGACCGCTACCTCCGCCAGATCCGCACCGAGGTCGAACGTCTCAACGACATGGTCGGCGACCTCTTCGAACTCTCCCGCATCCACGCGGGCGCCCTCGCGCTCTCCCCGTCCCGGATGTCCCTGTACGACCTCGTCGGCGACGCCCTCGCGGGTGCGGACCCGCTCGCCCGTGAACTCGGCGTACGGCTGGTCGGCGACCCCATCGAACCGGTGCCGGTGGAGGTGGACGGCAAGGAGATGAGCCGGGTGCTGGGCAACCTCCTGGTCAACGCGATCCGCCGCACCCCCGCCGACGGCACCGTCGCCGTCGCCGCCGAACGCTCGGCCGAGGGTGTCGTCCTGTCCGTCACCGACGGCTGCGGCGGGATCCCCGAGGAGGATCTCCCGCGCGTCTTCGACACCGGCTGGCGCGGCACCCACGCCCGTACGCCGCCCGCCGGAGCGGGCCTCGGCCTCGCCATCGTGCGCGGCATCGTGGAGGCCCACCAGGGGCGCGCGGCCGTACGCAACGTCACCGGGGGCTGCCGCTTCGAGGTGACCCTTCCCACCGCCCAGGGGTGAGGGTTTGCACCCGCAGCGGTTACGGTGCTCGCGTACGTGATCGATGGGGAGGGAACCATGCCCGGAACCGTGCTGCTCCTCGCGGCCTCGCCGGTCGGCAAGGGGTGTCTGGTGGACGCGGCGTCCGTGCTCCCCGTTCTCGCGGCGGTCGCCCCCGCCGTGCTGTCCGGCACCGACACCGCGAACGTCGTCGAACTCGCCGACCCGCTGGAGCCGCAGGCCGTCCTCACCCGGCTGCGTGCCGCGGCCGCCGCGCCCGGGCCGCTCACGGTGTTCCTCGCCGGACAGCTCCAACTCGACCGCCGCCAGCGGCTTCCGCATCTCGCGCTGGCCCGCACCACCCCCGCGACCGTCCGCTACACCGGCTTCCCCTGGCACTGGGTCACCGAGGAACTCCGGCTGCGCGCACCCGGCACGGCCAGCCTCTTCGTCGACCTCCACACGGACGCGGAGACCTGGCTGCATCTCGGGGCGCACCCGCTGACGGCGGGGCCCTCCGTCGCCCTCTACGGGCGTATCGCGCCGCCTCCGCCCCGGCGGGCGGTGGCGCAGCCGGCGTACATGAGGGCCGTCGCGACCATCCTGCGCAGTGGTCACCGGCCTCCGCTGCCGCAGCTGCACCAGGCCGCGTTGGGGCGTATCGCGGACGACGGCGGCTCCGCGGACCTCGTGTTGTCGGCACCCGGCGGGGGTGGGGGCGTCCCTGGGGGCTCCGCCCCCAGACCCCCGTATCGGCCTGAACGGCCTCGTCCTCAAACGCCG
>NZ_JBEXDZ010000169.1:0-20640 GCF_040606085.1 Streptomyces sp. NPDC005485
CCGGATCGGCGATCCGGCCGGCGGAAGGGTCAGTCCCACTGCTCGTCCGCGAGGGAGGTGACGGGCTGCGGCTTGCCGATGACGGCCAGGGCGATGAAGAAGTTGATCTGACCGATCGCGATGGTCAGGGTGGCCAGCGCCTTCTTGTCGTAATGCTTCGCCACCTCGGCGTACAGCTCGTCGCAGACCCGCTCCTTGCCGTGCGGGGCGGGCTGGAGGGTGGCCTCCGTCAAGGCGAGCGCGGCGCGCTCGGCATCGGTGAAGTAGGGGGCGTCCTGCCAGGAGGAGACGGCGGTGATGCGCTCCTCGGACTCCCCCGCCTTGCGCAGGAAGCCGGTGTTAAGGACCGTCAGGTAGGTGTTGCCGACAATCTGCCCGGCACGCAGGTGAACCAGGTTCATCGTGGTCCGCGGCACCGAGCGGTTGCCCGTGGCCCGGAAAAGAGCGGCGCTGATGTCATTCAACTCGGGCACGAACTCCGCCGGGTTGGGCATCCGGGAGATGGAAGTGTTCGTCATGGCTGCTCTCCTTCGCTTCGGCCTGGTCGGCGTCTTCACAGCTCTGACCCGCCGGCGCCCGCACATGTGACAGGAATCCGGAAAACTTCTCCGACGATCTCCGGACCGAGCGCCGACAGCCCTGTCCTTCCCGGGCGCCCGGACCAAGTCCGGGATGGGGCGGGCGTCTGGGCCGCGGCGCTCGTTGTCGTCGGTGTACGGCGTGACGACCTCGACCGAGGGGCCCAGGAGGGCACTGATGCCGGCGCGCCCTGGCCCTGTGGTCGGGAGCTGCCTGCTGGTTTTGGGGGCGCAGCTCCCAAGGGCGGGGGGCCGAGCAAGTGTCTATGGGGTGCCGCGGACTGTCCGCGGGCCCGCTACTTCCGCTCCCAAATCAGTGACCCGGCGCCGGAGTTCACGGTCCGCGGTGATGACCAGGACGGGGCGGCCGCCGGACTCGGCGACGAGATCCACGATGGTGTCGTCGCCGCTGCCGGGCGCCGAGGCCACGCGTACACCGGGCACGGACTCCACTCCCTTGGCCGCGCCCTCCACCACGAGCACGACCTCCACATCCCCATCCTCGGCTCGCCCGGGAATTCCGTCCCGGGCGAGCCGGTCACGCAGTCGCTCCGCGGCCCCACGCCGATCCCGCCACCACCCGTCCGGTACGGACCCGACGACATTGGCGGCGTCGACGATCACGAGCAGAGGAGGGTGCGCAGGCGAGGCCATATGCCAAGCCTCGCACGAAGTGGCGTCTCAGCGGCTGAAGTCCTCGCCGAAGTGAGTGGCACCCGACGGCCCGGAGAGGGCGCCGATGTTGAAGCTGGTGCTTCCCACGCCGGTGACGCCGGAGGCGATGGTCGGCAACCGCCAGACTCGCCCCTTCCAGCTGTCCTCGCCGATCCCGCCGACCAGGACCTCGCCCGCCCCACCCGCGGCCACATGCGCGGCTGTTCCGAAGTGATCCTTCGCCACCGACGTGCTCGGCACGCTCCTGGTGTTCTGGGTGATGACCTGGGCACCCGTGGTGGTGACACCGTTCGGGCCGCCGCGCAGCAGGTGACCGCACCTGCCCCTTGGGTCCCCTCGGCGTCGCTGCCGGTCTCCCACGGCGCCCCGATCACGAGGTCCGCGTAACCGTCGCCGTTGGTGTCGCCCACGTCAAGGCTGTCGCCGAACCGGTCGTTCCTCTCGTCGATTCCCGGTACCCCGCTGGTGGCCTGTGTGATGGTCCGTGGTGCCCAGGTCGTGCTGATCCCCTTCGGGCCGCCGTAAGTCACGTAGACGGCGCCGCCGGGCGCCGCGGCCGTTCCGCCGCCGGGCGCCGCGGCCGTTCCGGAGTCGCCGTTCCCGCTGATGAAGTCCTGGTAGCCGTCGTGGTCGAGGTCGCCGAACGTGCCCGTGCCCCTCGCCTTGATGGTTCCGGCGTCGGTGAGGCCCGCTGCCGAGCCGACGTAGAGCCGTCCGGTGTCGGTGAAGTCCCGCGCGTTGCCGCCGGCCGCAATGTCGGCCACACCGTCACCTGTCATGTCGCCCACGAACACGATTCCGGGCGCGTACCCGGCGTCCTTCGTCACGGTGTCGCGGAACTCGATGCGTGCGGGGGCGCCCGTGCGGTCGAACGGGCCGTAGTAGACGGCCAGACCCCAGGTGCCGTCCACATGGGCGGGCGCCACCACGTCCGCGGTTCCGTCGCCGTCGACATCACCGGCGTCCGCGAGGGAGTTGTACAGCCACGGCGAGGTCGCGGTTCCCTCTCCGCCCTCGTCCGCGGGTAGCCCACCGCCGCCGCTCAGTCCGTTGGCGCCGCCCCACACGACCGACCAGTGGGAGAGGTCACGTACCGCTCAGACGCTCTTCGCCCAGCGCGCGGTGATCGTGTTCACGGCGGCCGCCGCCCGGGCGAGGCGCTCGTCAATGGCGTGTGCCGCAGTGGTGAACGGGGTCGGCCATCATCCGGAGGTGGTCCGGCACGCGGCGATCACCCCCTAGCCGCCGGCAGGGGACCAGAAGGATGCGGGCAACGCCTCGACCTCGATGGCGGCTTGACGCAGATCGGCGGCAACCGGTCCCAGCGCGACGTAGACCGGGTCGCCGCCGGCAGCCAGGTGGTCGATGACATCGGCGTTGGTCCGGGCGCGTGCGGCCACCACGTTCCCGAAGGCCGACCGGTCGCCGTCGTAGCCGTAGGCGTCGAGCAGCAGGTGCAGACGTCGGCGCCGGTCCTCGAACGCGGTGAATCCAGTCCGCTCGGCCAACCGGCGGGCATGCAACGGCACCCAGGTCAAGGCCATGAACGCCAGATCGAACTCGCGCGACGAAGGCCCAGCTGTGTCCCAGTCGAAGAACCCGACCAGCTCACCCGCGGACCACACCGCGTTCCACGGTGCGGCGTCATGGTGCCCGATGACCAGTCCAGGCCGCCAGGTCTGCCCGGCTAGCCAACGCACGCCCGGTGGCGGCACAAAGGCTTCCGTCGCATCGTGCAGCCGACGGGCCCACCTGCCCACACTCACCAACGCGGCGTCCGAGTACACCCACGCAGGCCAGGGAAGATTCTCACCCACGGTCTCGCCCACAAGATGGGTCAAGACCTCACGCCCTTGCCCGTCCATCCCCAACACCCGGGGCGCGCCATCGAATTCCACTGCCTCCAGATGACGTAGCACCGCATGCACGGCAGGCGTCCAGGGTTGTACAGGCCGGTGGACCTCTTCACCGATACGTACCGCCCCTACCGTCCGGCCACCCGGCAGTCGCTGCTCCTCCATGATCTGGTTGTACCGCACGCTGCCCCGCGGCGCATACACAATTGTTTCGGCCACCACCCGCTGCCCGCCGCCTCAGTCCTGCCAGCAATTCACCCGATCCGGGTGGTGTGGGAATTCAGGGAACTGCGGCCAGAATCGTTGCAGTTCACGCCCGTCCAGTCGCAGAATTCTCGGCTGGCAGAGTTGGTCGTCCAGCGGCGCCCGGCCCCGCCGACGGTCGTGGCTGGTGCTGTGGCCGGTATGGTTCGCGGACGGAATCCTCGTCGGCCTGCACCAGCTTCGCGATTACCGGAACACGGTTTCCCGCCGGTCGAGGCCAGCAGCATCATCGCGCGCCGGTACGTACTGAACTGGTGCTTCCCTGCGCACGATCTGCCGCTGCTTCTGCCCCTCCTGGTCGGTCAACCTGCGCACGCGGACGGGTTCTGCCACGACATCTCCAGCGGTTGGGACGGACGTCACCGCACATCCAACCGTCTCGGCAGCTGCCCCCGCCGAGCGTTCCCTGTCAAGGCATTACTTGTCGCGCTGGCTCTCGATTTCGGCGGCCAGCACGGCCATGTCGCGCACGTGCGTGTAGTACCTGGTCGCGTACTTGTCGTCGATCGCAGGGAGGACCTTGCCGAACACCGCAACCAGCCGCGCCAGCCATGCGCGGTGCGGTTCGGTGAGCGTGCCCTCGAGGACGCCCGCCGCGCAGCCGTAGGCGTCCGCGTCGAGCATCACCATGTCCTGGCCCTCGATGTCCAGGCCGCGGAAGCCAGGCGGGAATGGCATGGCCATGTGCTCGGCCGTCATCTGCGAGAGCGCGCCCAACTTCTCTTCGAACATGTCGGCCATCCTGCCAGGGGCGCACCGGGTAGAGGTGCGCCTGCCCAACTCGGTGAACGTACGCGGTCACAGCTCTAGCTGCCTGAGGGGTGCGATGCGGGACGGGTGTACAGGTGTGCGTGCCGTATCCCGGCCTTGCGAAGTTCGTCTGCCACGATGCGCAGCGCGGTGCGGGCCATGTGGGGAAACATCCCGCCCTTGCAGTCCATCCACACGCGGGGGACCGTGTCGTCGACGGCGACGAAGTTGGGGCTGTAGAGGTCAGTGTCGGCCAAGCCATCTTCGGCCTCCTCCGGCGGGAGTTCACGGCCGTCCTCGAGCACGCATCCCAGGCGGCGTTCTGCGGCGGTGAGCGCCGCGACCGCACGGGCCGGGTCGTTCGACTGGACGGCGATCTCCCAGTGCTGTTGAAACATATCGCCGTTGCCCCCCAGGATACGTAGCGCGCCCGGGTCTACCGTGATGCCGCCCGGCTCGCTCTCCGAGACCACAGCCCGACTCATCCAGAATGCGCTCTGGTCGGTTTCCAGGCATGCCTCGGCCACGTGCCAGAGCATCTGCCGGCCGGAACCGCCGACCGCCTCCTCGAAAAGGCTGCGTGCGCGTTCCCAGTCCCCCGAGTCCAGGGCCTGGCAGCCGCGTCTGAAAGCGATCTCGGCAGGGTGATCGACAGATGGCAGGCGGGAGTCATTAGTATCCACAGCCGATACATACCACCCAGTTCTGACATGCGGTCACTGAGCTGCCGAATCAACCGGCAGCGCCGACGCAGACCCGGCCGGTCGAACTCGCCCGGCAAATGGTCAAGATCACCTGTCAGAGGACATTCGAGGCCGGAAGAACAAGAACTTCCAAGCTGAAGGGTGGGGGTGTCACCGGTGTTGCCGCTGGCACCCCTGCCTCGTCAGTTGTTCCGACAGTCGTCCAGGGCCCGCAGCGCCTCGGTCGCCGCCTGGCGTACGGACTCGAATGGGTCCGAGTCCAAGGCGGTGAGCCGGTCGCGCAGCCGCTCCTCGCCTGGGGGGAGCGTGCCCGTCTCCTCCACCCAGTGGGCGATCCCCTCTGCGGCGGCCTGGCGTACCGACATATCCACGTCGTCCAAGTGCCGTACGAAGAGCGGCAGATCGTGCGGGGTGCCGGCGTCCGTCGCATTGTGCGGGTCCAGGAGCGACAGCGCGGCGGCTCGGACAAGGGGGAAGGTGGTCCGGTCCACCAGTTCCCGCAGACCCGGCAGGGCTTCCGCCAAGCCCGCGAGGACCCTCTCTGACACCCAGACCAGGGTGGTGGCGACACCGAGACGGGCCACCACGGCGCGGGCGACCGCTGCGCGTTCCCACGGCCGGAACCCGGTGTCCGCCATGGCGTCCAGGCCGCGCAGCGCACCCTCGGACACCTCGGGCGCGGCAGGGTCCAGCAGGGGAAGCAGCAGCCACACGGCGTCCCATCCCCCCATGTCGCCGTAGGCCTTTGCTGCTGCAGCGAGCGTGCGGGCGGCTGTTGTCGGGTCGGTGAGGACAGCCCGCAGGAGCTTTGTGGCGGCCGTGCCGCCGACGGACCCCAGGGCAGCGGCGGCCGACGGCCCTGCCCGCTCGTCGCTCAGCCAGCGCGAGGCCGGCCCCAGCAGCCGTTCGTCACCCGATCGCTCGAGCTGGAACAGCAATTGCCTCGCCATCTCCGGGTCCCGATCCGTTTCCAGGGCAGCGAACAGCGCGTCCTGCGTCTCCTGTCGGCCCACATGCGACAGTCGGAAAGCCACAGCGCAGCGAACCTCGGTAGAAGGGTCATCGGTCAGAACCCTCAGCAGCGACGGCAGCAGCCGGTCGGCGTGCTGGTCCGGCAGCATCCACAGGGCGAGCACGCGGGCGGCCTCCGCTCCCCACTGGGCCGTACGGACCAACTCCGCCTCGACGTCCGGATCCTTCTTGAACATAAAGACCATGGCCCGCGCCCGACCCCAGACGCCGTATGCCGGATCACCCAGCAGCCGGACGAGCGCGGGAACATCACCGGGCACGCCCAGCTCCCGCAACGCCTCCAAGGCGTTGATCCGCAGGTGATAGTCCGGATCCCCGAGCAGTCGCCCATAGGCGTCCACGACTTCGCGATCGCGCAACCCGAGCCGGATGGACGCCAGAGAGGCCTGCCTGCGCACCCACGGATCGTCGTCGTCCATCAGCGCGGGCAGGGTCTGCGCCCCGGCCGCGGAGACCCCCAGCCTGCCCAGCCCCACCGCCGCGCCTTCCCGCACCTCGGGCGCGGGGTCGCCGGCTGCCCGGACGAGCACCGCGGCGTGCTCGGTGTCGCCGAGTTTGCCGAGCCCCTTCGCCGCTGCTGCCCGTCGCCAGGTGTCGCCCGTCTCCAACTCCCGCAGGAAGAAGGCAACCTGATGTTCTGTCGTCATGTGCACCCCGGGAAGTAAGACTGCCGAACCGACAGGAGGTTGCGCCGACGGACGCCTGGAGGTGGCGGGCGAGCGATCGTCGGATGGCAGCTCGCCACACGGGCGCCTGCCGCCGGGCGTATCCCCCGGCCCTTGGTCGTGATGCGGTCCACTGCGCCGGTCCGGCGGAGATTTCGTGAAAGGCCGGAGAGTGCGCCCGCGGCGAGCAGAGCATTCTCAACGCGACCTGTCATGCATCGGATGATCAGTCACTACACTGCCACGAGGTCACGAGGCGACACGGCGAGCAGCCGAGTCGAAAGTTGGGAGAGAGCATGGCTACGGGGGGATGGGGGCCGGGCCCCGGGCAGCCTGGCGGCAACGGACCGGGAGGCCCAGGCTGGGGCGCGCCGTACGGGCCACCGCAGGGCAACCCCTACGGCCCTCCGCCACCGAACCCAGGCCCGTACCCGAACCCGTACCCCTATGGCCCGCAGCCCACGCCGCGCCCTGCCGCCCGGCGCCCTCGCGGCTGCCTGTGGTATCTCTCTCCTTTCTCGATCGCCCTCGTCATCCTGCGCTCCGCACACCGCGTCGCCACCAGGCTGTTCGCGAACGAGGGCGAGGGCCGGATCGTGGACCGCACCGTGGACCGCGTCCAGCTGGCTCGCACGGTGCTCGGCGCCGCCGCCGCCATCGCCCTGGTCCTGGCCTACAGCGTGAACCCGGATGACTTGTCGGACGCGGCGTACGGCAGCGCCGCCAACATGTTCATTGCCCCGTTCCTGCTGATGGTCGCCGGGCCCCTGGTCATTCTGGGTTTCGTCTACTACGCGCCCCCGCATCTGCGGCCGCATCTGCGCTCCCGGTTGCGCGCCCCGCTGAAGGCGGTCGGCTGGTATGTGCTGACGCTGCTCGCCATCGCCTCGGTCCTGTACGTGCTTGCCTTGAGCCCGTTGGAGAAGACCGACGACTTGAACTGGCTGAACTGTGTGAAGGCCGCGGCGGCGATGGCCGTGATCTTCTGGGGCATTCCCTTCTTCGCCCTGGCGTCGCTGTACTCGGCCCGCACCGCCTTCAACACCGCGCACGTCCACCCGATGCTGCCGCCGGTAGTCACCACGGTGCTGGTGTGGGTCATCGGGATCTTCAACGCGATCGACGGCGGTCTGCCGCACGGCCCGCCGGTCGTCCAGTTCTGCTCCCTGCTCGGCGGGCCACTGTCGGTGACCGCCGTGTCGCTGTGGGAGCTGCACCGGATGAAGACCCGATACGGCGTCACCCTTCGGACCTGAACCGAGGCGGTCGGCGTGAGCTTGAACGTGCCCTGTCTTCAGCCGTGACGCGGACCGATTTCCGATGAGTGCCATCAGGGCTGGCCTGGGTCCGTGCCGCTACCGGTAGTTCGTTGAATCCGGCGGTGGTGTGAGTCGACGGCGAGGCGGGTTGGCCGTAGGCCGGTGGTAGAAGTCAACTGCCTGACTGGGGGCTGAAGATGACTGCTCGCCGTCCGTGTCCGCGTTGGCGTTCCCCGACACCGTCTTGGACACCAGTCATGGCGAGGACCAGAATGACGGGGCTGACGGCAGCGAGGACGCTCTGCGGTGACCGCCGGCCATCTGCGCGACGACGCCCGGCAGCGAGGCCCGCCATGCTACCGCCGGACTTGGCTTGTTCTTTATGGTCGTCGGTGATTGACCGCGACAGCTTGCGGGGTTGAGTGTGCATGACTGCCCCAGTTGCTGCGCTTGTGTGGCTTCGCGCTTCGGCATCCGCCGTTGTGGGTTCTACTGGTCGGTCACGTGGTTCGAGGGAGTGTGCGGCATCCCGGCCCTCGTTGGTGGCTGAGGTGGGTGGGAACGCTCGTACTGGCCGTGCCAAGCAGCGAACGTGAAGGACAGCGCAATGGCTGCCACGAGCAGTTGGACCGCTCCTGCGAACGGGTGTGCCGAGTACAGGAAGATCACGGCGATCACGAGCACGCCCAATGTGAACCCGCCGAGCCAGAGGATCGGAACCCAGTCCATCGGGGGTGCCACGGTTTGCTCGTCCGCACGGCCCCATCCACGGATGACCGACGTCAGCCCCGACAGAAGGGCGACCGGGATTTCGATGAGCAGCACGATCAGGCTTATGCAGCCACCCTCGAATCCGTCGCTTCGCGAGTCTGAAGGCTTTCCAGGCCGGGAAGCGTTCCCCGGCAAGCGTGGTGTACGCGAACTCGGCTCGAAGCGCATGCTCACACGCTTGTGCGTCACGCCGTGCACTGCATTGCGGTTCACCAGGCCGAGACCGAGTCGTGGCCGAGCTGAGCACTCCGCAGGGCCTCCTCCTGCCCTCGAACTGCAAAGTGAACGCACTCGCCCGTATGAGGGTTCCGGGGACGTTAGCACGGCCTCTGTCTGATCCTGCGCTCCGTCCAAAGAGACACTTGACCAGTACGATGGCCGTGGGGGAATGAGCCTGCTGCATCACGATGCCGTCCGGGAGTCGTTCGCGGTGGCGTCACGCTTCCGGGACGACTTCTTCGACTGCCTGACCGCGCGCGGGGACACGTTGTTCGAGCTGACCGATGCACTGTTGTCTACAGACGGGCCGGTAACCACGCCGGTGGACCTCACGCTGACGGCAGAACGCCGACGCGGGCACGGCGCGATGTACGAGGCGCTCAACTGCGGGAACGTCGAGGTACAGCGACTGCGGAGGTGCTGGCCGGGCTGCCGCAACCCGTGGCCGCCGACGGACGCCTGGTCCTGGCGGTGGACGTCACCCACTGGCTCCGTCCGGACGCGCCGACCAGCCCGGACCGCCTGTTCTGTCACGTCTACGGCCGCAGCAGACGCTCCTCGGACCAGTTCGTGCCCGGCTGGCCGTACTCGTTCGTGGCCGCGCTGGAGTCGGGCCGGACCTCGAGGTGCCAGATCCTGGACGCCCTGAGGCTGGGACCGGCCGATGATGTCGCCGAGGTCACCGCGGCCCAGGTCCGCCGCGTGGTCGAGGACCTCATCGACATGGGCCGCTGGCACCCGGGTGACCGCGACATCCTCATTGTCTTCGACGCCGGCTACGACGCTCCGGATGGCGTCCCTTGTCGTGGTGTACGGGATCAGTGGCCGGGGGTGCGCGGGCGCCTGCCCGGAGCGCACTTCCACGAGTGAGTACCGCTCCCTGACCAGGAGGCGGGCCACCGCGTAACTCTCCTTGGTGAACGCCCAGTTCAACCATGAGGAGTGCACGATGGCCCTGTCCCAGTCTGAGCTGATACGGCTGCTGGAGTCACTACGTTCGACCGACGGAATCGAGCTCATCCGTGCCATCGCGGAGCGGATGGTGCAGGAGCTGATCGAGGCCGAGGCGAGTGCCCACATCGGCGCGGAGTGGAACGAGCACACGCCGACGTGGACCAACATCCGCAACGGGCACCGCGAAAAGATGCTGACCACGCTGGCAGGCGACCTGGACCTGGAGATCCCCAAGGTCCGCACCGGCAGCTTCTTCCCCTCCCTGTTGGAGCGGCGGCGCCGCATCGACCAGGCCCTCTACGCGGTCATCATGGAGGCATACGTGCACGGTGTCTCCACCCGCAGCGTGGATGACCTGGTCAAAGCCCTCGGCGGGGACAGCGGCATCTCGAAGTCGGAGGTCTCTCGGATCTGCGCGGCGCTGGACGAGCCGCTGACCGCGTTCCGCACCCGCCCGCTGGACCATGTCCGCTTCCCCTACGTCCATCTGGACGCGACCTACTGCAAGGCACGGGTGAGCCACCAGACCGTCTCGCGGGCCGTCGTGGTCTCCACTGGCATCACCGAGGACGGAGGCCGCGAGGTCCTGGGCCTGATGGTCGGCGACAGCGAGAGCGAGACGCTCTGGAAGGAGTTCCTGCGCTCGCTGCGTGAGCGCGGCCTGTCCGGGGTCCGCCTGGTCGTCACCGACCAGCACTCCGGCCTGGTCGCCGCGGTCCGCAAGGTCATGCTCGGCGCTGCCTGGCAGCGGTGCAGGGTTCATTTCCTGCGAGACGCCTTCAGCGTGGTCGACCGGGACTCCGGCGAAATGGTCGCCGCGACGATCCGCACGATCTTCACCCAGCCCACCGCCGGCCTCGTGCGCACCCAGCTGGACACCGTCGCCGACATGCTCGGCACCCAGTTCCCCAAGGTCAAAGCGATGCCGCTGGAGGCGAAGGAGGATCTGACCGCCTTCGCGGACTTCCCGCCCAGGCACTGGAAGAAGATCCAGTGCACGAACCCGCTGGAGCGGGTGAACCGGGGGATCAAGCCCAGGATCGACGTCGTCCAGGTCTTCCCCAACGACGACGCGCTCATCCGGCTGGTCACCGCCGTGCTCTTCGAGATGCACGACGAATGGATCGCCTTCCCCCGCCGCTACCTCCCCGAAGGCAGCATGGGCGAGATCTACCGCGAGCTTCCCGAAAGCGCCCCGGCGCTGCCCAACACTCCGAACATGCCCACCAGTTGATCCCCAACACCACGACGAGGGACACGACCCATCACTTCGCGCGGACGCCGTTGCCGAACGTCTGCCCGCCACCGCATGGCAGCGGCACAGCGCGAGCAACGGCGCGAAGGGCCCGCGCCACTACGACTGGGCCTGGATCCACATCGGCACCGACAGCCACCGCCACCTGCTGATCCGCCGCAATCGGACCACCATGGAACTCGCCTTCTACCTGTGCTGGTCACCCACCACAACCACCCTTGCGGAACTGGTCCGCGTCGCCGGCATCCGCTGGAGCGTCGAGGAATGCTTCCAAGCCGCCAAGGGCCAAGTCGGACTCGACCATTACCAGGTCAGGCACTGGACCTCATGGCACCGGCACGTCACGCTCGCCCTGGCCTTCCTGACCGCCGTCGCCGCCAGCTCCGCACCCGAGCGCTCCGCCCAACCAGCCCACCTCACCAGCGGGCACCCCCTGATCAGACTCACCGTCCCGGAGATCCGACACCTACTCGCCGCCGTCCTCAACCCGCCAGCCGTGACAGCAACCAGGCTGCCGCACTGGTCCACCTGGCGCCGACAACACCAGGCAACAGCCCGCCGCAGCCACTACCGCCGACGAGACCCTCACGAACCGACCGGATAGAACACGAAACCCGACACGAGGAGCGCGGAGCCAGACCGGCGATGTCAGGTCAGGACCAGCCAGTGGCGGCCGTCGATCAGCTCTCGGGCTGCGTCGAGGTGGCCGGCGTGGCACGCAGTCTCGGTGATGACGTGCAGCAGGACGTCGCGCAGGGTGTGCAGGTGCGGTTTACCGAACAAGTCGTGGGGCCACCAGGCCAATGCGGCATCGGCAGGGGTGGCGGTGATGATGGCATCGGCGAGTTCTGCCTCCCGCCGGTATCGGTCGAGGACGTCGATGGCCGGCACTTCCGGGGCCACCTTCCACGCTTCGTCGCCGCTCGTCAGACCGCGGATGACCTTCTCGTCCCCGGCGACGACCGCGCGGAACCAGAACCGCTCCACATCCAGTGCCAGGTGCTGGACCAGCCCCAGGCAGTGCCATCCGGAAGGCAGCACGGGCCGTCGAAGATCCTCCGCGTCGAGCCCGTCAAGGATGCCGAGAACGTGGCGTCGCTGTCCGTCCAGGACCCGAAGAAGCGCCCCTACCTCACTACCCGGAGTTGTATCGCTCAAATTTTCGGTCACGGTCACCCAGGATCCCCGAATCGCTGTGGGCGCGCAGGGAGTTATCCAATATCCGGGACACGCACCCGACCGAAGGCCGGCGGAACCGTGAGGCAGGCAGCCACTGAAGTCACCTTCCGCTCCAGGGTTACATCGCGAGAAGACTTGCCCCGACCTCCGACCGCAGATCACGAAGTCGTACTGGAGTATTAGCCGAGTTCAACCCGAACAGCCTCGGGTTCAGTGCGCCGCAGGACGGCTTGTGCGACATGTAAGAGATCGGCAGCCGAGATCGTTTGACAAGCGGTCAAGATCACTTGTTGCCGGGCACTTGCTGCTCCTGCTGCTCCCCGGAGGCATGCAGCAGGAGCAGCAAGTGCCCGGGGAACGATCGAGCAGGACCAAGGCCCGTATTCCCCGCGAACGCCGCGGGGAATACGGGCCCTGGTGCGTTGCAGGCAATGGAACCACTCGTTGCCGCGCCCTGCTGCAGTGCTGCCGGAAAGCAGCAACGAAGGCAGCCGTCCAAAGCCATGATGATGAGGCGTTCACTATGGTTGTTGAAGATCGGCCCACCCCGGGGCGCTCCCCGAGGTTCAGGCCGCCACGTACCCCTGCACCCAACTGCTTTCGAACCTGAGCCGGAACTTTGTGCCGTCGAGTACGTCGTCGGCAATGACCGCCCAGCCACCGCCGTACACGGTCGTGTAGTTGCTCTGGCAGTACGAGGACCCCGAGCTCGGGTAGAAGCACACCTTCACCTTGCGGGAAGGGGTCACGATGTTGTTGGTGAACCTGACATTGATGTCACCGCAGCGGGACGTGGCGGTGAGCCTGCCTGAGCTGGACTCGGGGAAGTAGTAGGTGCCGCTGCTGAAGTAGGACTCACCCCCATAGCAAGTTGCGGCACTCGCGGTGCCGGCGCTGCCCAACACGCCCACCCCCGCGAGTGTCAACGCCGCCGTGAGCGTGGCGATCGCCTTGCGCACTGTGTGTACGGACATGGTGTTCTTCTCCCTGTTTGTTATCGGAAGCTGTGAGTCCGGCAGCAGGGCTCAAGCGGCGAGATAGCCCTTGAACGTGTTGCTGGCCAAGTCCATGGAGATCCTGAACTTGGTGCCGTCCTTGACGTCTGTCGCGATCACGCGCCAAGTGTTCAGGTCGCTGGACTTGTAGAACTCCTTCCAGGAGTTGCAGGTGGTGCCACCGGAGGTCGGGTAGAAACACACGCGCACGGTCAACGGGTTCGCGTTGCCCCAGCTGGTGAGCTTCAGGTTGATGTCGCTGCACCGCGACGTCGTGTAGTAGGGGCCGAAACTGTGCTCGGCCTGGTCCGTTCCCATGCTGAATGTTTCGTACGACGCGCCCCCCTTGCAGGTCGCGGCCTGCGCGGTCGATGCGGTGCCAAAGACGAGCGCGCCCGCTGCCATGACCAGCCCACCCGCAACTGCCGCCAGGCGCTTCGCTGTCGTCCTCATGTCCTGTTCCCCCTGGGCTGTTGTCGGGGGCTCCGGCTTGCGGAGCCCCCTCCGTGCATACCTGTTGACGGCACAACGGGGCTAACGCCGATGTTCCGTGCCGAGAAGTGCGAGTGCTTCGGTACCGAAGTGGGAGAGTGATCCTCAGAACGACCTGCTGCTTCCCCCGTTGCTGCCGAGGCCACGGTGTCATGAGGCCGCTGTGAGGACCCTGAAGGTTCCTGAAGGCTTCTTCAGGAACCTCGCCGCACCTGTGGGTCATCCTGAATGCCATGCGGATATTGGTGGTGGAGGACGACCCGCGACTGGCTGAACTGCTGCGCCGCGGGCTTGTGGGCGAGGGGTACGCCGTCGACCTTGCCCACAACGGGCTCACCGGGCTCGAGTTGGCGCTCGACAGCGGTTACGACGCCGTCGTCCTGGACGTGATGCTGCCCGGCCTGAACGGCTACCGGATCTGCGCGCGGCTGCGTGATGCCGGCGTATGGACGCCGGTGCTCATGTTGACCGCCAAGGACGGCGAGTACGACGAGGCCGAAGGCCTGGACACCGGTGCCGACGACTACGTCACCAAACCGTTTTCCTTTGTCGCTCTCGCTGCCCGACTGCGGGCCCTACTGCGGCGCGGACGACCTGAACGGCCAGCCGTTATCCGGGTCGGGGACCTGGAGATCGACCCCGCGGCCCGCAGCTGCCGACGGGGAACGACGCCGGTGGTGCTCACCGCGCGGGAATTCGCGGTCCTGGAATACCTGGCACACCGAACAGGTGAGACCGTCTCCAAGACGGAAGTACTGGAGCACGTGTGGGACCATCGATTCGGCGGTGACGTGAACGTCGTCGAGGTGTACGTCAGCGCCCTGCGCCGCAAAATCGACACCCCGTTTCGAAGGCGTACGATCCACACAGTCCGTGGCATCGGCTACCGCTTCGAAGCCGGCGAAGGCCTGCACACGTGAGGCGGCCACAGGTCGGCACCATATGGCGGCGGCTGCGTCCGCGCACGATGCGCATGCGACTGACATTGCTGGCCGTCGTCATCACAGTCGTGCCACTGACTGCCTGCGCTGTCTCACTAGGCGTCACCATCAAGAAGACGCTTTTCGAGAACGCGCTGGAAAAGACCTCCGAACTCGGCCCGACAGACGGTTACACCCCTGGCGACTTCCCACCCTGCAGCCGCCATCCGGAGCTCGATATGGAGGAGGGCGGGCACAGGTTCACCATCTGTATCGCAAAAGGCGACACGGACGAAGGGCTGATGCCGACACTGTCACTCATGCCATGGACGGACCCCCAGGAGTCCCCGCCGATGCGGTCCCACTTCGACGCCGAAAACGACATAGAGATCATCCACTCAATCGGCATCTACCAAGCCCGCCTGAACACCATCATGTGGTCGATGGCCGGAGGCACACTCGGCATCACACTCCTGATAGGCGCAAGCACCTGGTTCGCTGTCGGCCGGGTGCTACGCCCCGTCGAAGTCATCCGCTCCGAATTCGCCGAGCTCAGTGCCCGTCATCTGGACCGGCGCGTGCCCGTACCGCGGGCCGGAAACGAGATCGCCCGCCTGGCCGAAACGATGAACAGCACCCTGGACCGTCTGCAGACCGCAGTCACCCAACAGCGCCGGTTCGTCGCAGACGCCTCCCACGAACTGCGCACCCCTCTCGCCTGCCTGCGCACCGAACTCGAACTCGCCCTCCACCGCGCCGAGGACCCCGACTGGCCCCAAGTCGTCCACGACGCCCACGAGGACACCAAACGCCTCCAAGACCTGACCGAAGACCTCCTGCTCCTGGCCCGCCTCGATGCCAGCCACACCGACCGGCAACCGGCGCAGGCCGTCGACCTCACCGACCTGGTCCGCGACGAGACCGCCCGCCGTCGCCCGCCCCGCCACGTCACCCTCGACGTGCACACCGAATCCGGCCCCGTCATTGTGCAAGGCCAGCCCATGCTCCTCGCCCGGGTCCTCGGCAACCTCCTCGACAACGCCGAGCGGCATTCCGCCGGCACCATCACCGTCCGCCTGACCCACGAGCCCGACAGTCGCGAAGCCGTCCTGGACGTCCAGGACGACGGCCCCGGTATCCCAGCCGAAGACCACCAGCGGGTCTTCGAGCGCTTCACCCGACTCGACGACGCCCGCAACCGCGACGCAGGCGGCTCGGGCCTCGGCCTGGCCATCGCGCACCACATAGCCACCGCTCACCACGGCACCCTCACCATCACACCCAGCGACCACGGCGCACACTTCACTCTCCTCCTCCCCGTTCAGGACAACTTCCTCTGAACCTTCGTCTCTGTGCACGGGTCTTGACTGAGCGTTTGGTCCGGGGATTTGCGTTTGGTCCCGGGTTAGGTTCCGCGCCCGTTGAGGGTGGCTTCGCCGGTGAGTCCGCGGGCCATGAGGTCGATCATCGCGAGGTGGATCGCACTTCGCGGCGAAGCCTCGGGCGAGAACGGTGTTCCGACGGAAGGACGCCGGCTCGTACGCGCGCGGCCAGTCCAGCTCGTTCGTGGTGAGGCCACAGTTCAGGGGGCTGCCGGCGGCCGTACCGCGCGGATCGAAACCCACGAGGTCGTACCGGTCCCGGACGCTCTTGGGCATGACCTCCTTGTACGCCGTGGGATTCCCCAGCCCTCCGGCACCCGGTCCTCCCGGGTTGGACAGCAGCACACCACGCCGCTTGCCGGGCACGCTCGTGCGCAGCCGGGAGATCTCCATACGCAGCGTGGGTCCGGCAGGCCGCGTGTGATCGAGAGGCGCTTTGAGGGTTGCGCACCGTAGGTCGACGGGGTACTTCCCGGTGGTGCCGCAGCGGTGCCAGGCGGGGTGCTGGTCGTAGTAGCCGTCGAGGGCGGGGGCCGGGGAGCGGTCTGTTTCGGCTGCTGTCGCCTGGGCGGTGGGGATGCACAGGGTGACGGTCAGTCCGGCCGTGACGAGGGCGGCCTTGCATGCGGTAGGCGTGACAAGGACCTGCTTCCCCACCTGACCACTCCGCCTCGGCCGAACGGCCAGGAAAGAAGACGATCGCCGGGGACCCGCGGCCGAGAGACGGATGGAGCACGCACGGGCCGTCACCGCTGGTTGCAGGTCATGAGGATTTTCGACCTCGACCGCTCGGGCCCACGCCGAGTCGGCCGCTCCCGAGACCACAGCAGGTCTCACCTGTGTGGGGTGACGGTGCTGCTCATGCGGGGTCGGACCGTCGTTCTGCCTGGGCGATGCACCGGCCGAGCCGGCGATGGGGCGGGTCTTGTCGGCATGAAGCGGCGCTCTGTCGCGAGGGGGACGCAGAGTCCACGGCAGCCTCGTCTCCCAGACGCTTCCTCCAGTGCGTCAGCCTCGGGGTTGGCGCTATGGCATACCTCAGGCTGACAGAGCCGGGCCGGGCGTCAGCCCCAGGTAGCCGGTAATTCGGCTGATCCGCAGGGGCCGCTGCGAACCCGACGATTAAGGAGTTCCCGGCCAGGCACGGGTCTGGACCCGTGCCCGGCGCTACCCGTGCCTTCGATCGGAGCAAGACCTCGTGACCACCCTGCCGCCCGTTTCCCGCACTCCCGCGGTGGCCGCCCGCGCCACCGAGCTCTCCAAGGTCTACGGAGAGGGCGACACCGAGGTGGTGGCGCTCGACCGGGTCAGTGTCGGCTTCGGGCAGTCCCAGTTCACCGCGATCATGGGGCCCTCCGGGTCCGGCAAGTCCACGCTGATGCACTGCGTGGCCGGGCTGGACTCCTTCTCCTCCGGCTCGGTCCGCGTCGGTGACGCCGAGCTGGGGTCCCTGACGGACAGGCAGCTCACCAAACTCCGCCGGGACAAGGTCGGTTTCATCTTCCAGGCGTTCAATCTGCTGCCGACCCTCACCGCGCTCGAGAACATCACGCTCCCGATGGACATCGCGGGCCGGGCGCCGGACAAGCAGTGGCTGGACACCGTCATCCAGATGGTCGGCCTGTCCGGCCGGCTCACCCACCGCCCCGCCCAGCTCTCCGGCGGCCAGCAGCAGCGTGTCGCCGTCGCCCGGGCCCTCGCCTCCAGGCCGGACATCGTCTTCGGGGACGAGCCGACCGGGAACCTGGACTCGCGCTCGGGCGGCGAGGTCCTGGGGTTCCTGCGCGACTCCGTACGGGAGTTGGGCCAGACCGTCGTCATGGTCACCCACGATCCGGTCGCCGCCGCCTACGCGGACCGCGTCATCTTCCTCGCCGACGGGCGGATCGTCGACGAGATGCACGAGCCCACCGCGGACCGGGTCCTCGACCTCATGAAGTCCTTCGACACCAAGTTCCGTACGAGCTGAGCCGTACGAGCCGCCATGTCCTCGAAGTCGCCACCGCCCCGCGGCAGTCACTGACCCGGACCGACTCCGGCCCGCCGCTCCCGCTCTCACCCCACCAGGACCACACCAATGTTCCGCACAGCCCTGCGCAACGTCCTCGCGCACAAGGCCAGACTGCTGATGACCGTGCTCGCCGTCATGCTCGGCGTCGCGTTCGTCTCCGGCACCCTGATCTTCACGGACACCTACAAAAACGCCTCCGCCAGCCAGACGGCCAAGAGTTACGCCCACGTGGACGTCCAGGTCGACGAGAACACCGAATACTCCGGCGAATCCCCCGGCATCAGCCGGGATACGCTCGACGCGGTCGCCCGACTCAACAGCGTCGCCGACGCCGCCGGACGGGTCGACGGGAGCGCCTACGTCGCCGACAGGGACGGCGGGCTCATCGCCAATGGACAGTTCAACTCGGCCGCCAACTTCGCGCCGGACAAGGACGGCGAGGACCCGCTCTACGTGTTCACCGACGGCGACGGGCCCACCCGGCCCGGGCGGATCGCGCTCGACAAGGAGACCGCCGACAAGGGTGGTTACCACGTCGGCGACACCGTGCCCGTCGCCCTCACCGGTCCGGCGAAGACGTACGAACTCTCGGGCATCTTCACCACCGAGAACGAGGAGGTGGCCGCAGGCGGGAGCCTGGTGCTGTTCGACACGCCGTCCTCGCAGCGGCTCTTCCTCAAGCCGGGCTTCTTCGAGAACGTCACCGTCACCGCCGCCCCCGGCGTTTCGAGCACCGACCTCGCCGCCGACATAGGCAAGGTGCTTCCGCACTCCGCGAAGGCCAAGACCGGCCGCCAACTCGCCGACGAAGAGGCCACGTTGGTGGCGGGGGACGCGACGACACTCAATGGGATCCTGTTCGCCTTCGCCGGCGTCGCGCTCTTCGTCAGTGTCTTCCTGATCGCCAACACCTTCACCATGCTGGCCGCCCAGCGCACCAGGGAACTCGCTCTGCTGCGCGCGGTGGGCGCCTCCCGCAGGCAGGTCACCCGGTCCGTGCTGATCGAAGCGATGATGGTCGGCACCGTCGGCGCGGCCGCCGGGCTCGGTCTCGGCGCAGCCATGGCCGCTGTAGCGAGTGCCACGGTCGATTTCGACGGCGGGACACCGGACGGCCCGTTGATCGTCACGTCGACGACGGTCCTGGTCGCGGCGGTCGTCGGTGTACTGGTCACCATGGTGGCCGCCTGGCTGCCGGCCAGGCGCGCCGCAAGGATCCCGCCGGTCGCGGCGATCGGCAGCGCATACCTGCCCGCCACCATCAAATCCCTGGTCCTGCGGAACGTGCTCGGCGGCATCCTCGCGCTGCTCGGCGCGGCGGTCGTCGTCGCAGGTGCCGGGACCGGCAGCTCCAGGGGTGGAGCGATCGTCGGGTTCGGGGCCTTCCTCGCGGTGACGGGTGTCCTCGTGCTGATCCCCTTGCTGTCCCGGCCGGTGATCGCGGTCGTACTGCCGCTGCTGCGGCGCGGGTTCGGAGTCTCCGGCACCCTCGCGGGCCGGAACGCGGTACGCAGCCCCCGCCGTACCGGCGCCACCGCCTCCGCGCTGGCCATCGGGCTCACCCTCGTCAGCGCTCTGACCGTGCTCGGTGTCACCCTCGGCCAGTCCATGGACGCGATGACCACCGACATCGTCAAGGCCGACTACATGGTCACGGCCGATGGAGCGCGCCTGGACGCCTCGGCGGTCGCCGCCCTGCGCAAGGTCCCCGGTGTGAGGGCCGTGTCTCAGGAGCAGCAGGGGTGGATGCAACTCGACGGCAGCCAGCAGGATGTCACCGCCGTCGTCCCGGCAGACTTCGACAAGGCCCTTCACCTCCCGGTGGTCTCCGGCTCGCAGGACACGCTCGCGAAGGGGCAGGTCGCCGTCGACGAGAAGCTCGCGCGGTCGCACGGCTGGAAGGTCGGGGACAGCCTGCCTGCGGTGTACGGGGACTCCGGCAAGGGCCGGAGGCTGACCGTCGGGGCCGTCTTCGAGTACAACGAGGTCGTCCTGCCGGTCGTCGTCTCCGCAGACGTGATCGAAGCGAACGCCACCGCGGCGTCCTTCTCGAAGATCTACGTCACAACGGATGGCAGCACGAACGAGAAGGCACTCGCCGACGCCCTCCCCGGCCGTCCCGGGATCAGGATCGACGACCGGCAGGACATCCGCAGCCAGCTCGGTGGAGTCTTCGGCACCGTGCTGAACGTCCTCTACGGCTTGCTCGCGATCTCCCTGATCATCGCGGTCCTGGGAGTGGTGAACACCCTCGCGATGTCGGTCTTCGAACGGCAGCGGGAGGTCGGCATGCTGCGAGCCGTCGGGCTCGACCGGTCAGGCGTGACACGGATGATCCAGCTGGAGGCTGTGGTCATCTCCCTCTTCAGCGCGGTGATCGGCATCGGGCTCGGTTCCTTCCTGGGCTGGGCCATCTGCGAGATCACGAAGGCGGACATCCCCGGCTACGCACTGGTGCTGCCGTGGGGCCGGTTCGCCCTCTTCCTGCTGCTGGCGGCGCTGGTGGGTCTACTGGCCGCCCTGTGGCCCGCCCGCAGCGCGGCCCGGCTGAACATGCTCACCTCCATCAAGACCGAATAGCCGGAGCAGGGCGCCGTGGGGGGGGGCGCCCACCCCCCCCGCGCCCGCCCGCCCGCGGCGGGCCATCGGCGCCAAGGGACGCCGGCCCCCCCGCGCGGA
>NZ_JBEXDZ010000170.1:0-20401 GCF_040606085.1 Streptomyces sp. NPDC005485
GTCTCGCGGACCATGAACACGAAGTCCGTCAGCGCGGGGCTGTAGGCCGCGCCGCCGGCGCACGGGCCGAGCATCACACTGATCTGCGGGATGACACCGGAGGCGCGGGTGTTGCGCTGGAAGATGCCGCCGTAGCCCGCGAGGGCGGAGACGCCCTCCTGGATACGGGCGCCGGCGCCGTCGTTCAGGGAGACCAGCGGGGCACCGGCCGCGATGGCCATGTCCATGATCTTGTGGATCTTCGTGGCGTGGGCCTCGCCCAGCGCGCCGCCGAAGATACGGAAGTCATGGGCGTAGACGAAGACCGTGCGGCCCTCCACCGTGCCCCAGCCGGTGATGACACCGTCGGTGTACGGCTTCTTGGCCTCCAGCCCGAAACCGGTGGCCCGGTGCCGGCGCAACTGCTCGACCTCCTGGAACGAACCGGCGTCCAGCAGCAGCTCGATGCGCTCCCGGGCGGTCAGCTTGCCCTTGGCGTGCTGCGCCGCGGTCGCCTTCTCGCTGGGGCCTTGCAGGGCCTCGGCACGGATCGCGTGCAGTTCGGCCACGCGCCCGCGTGCGTCCGTCGGTTCGCCTGTGGGTCCAGCCTCGTCCAAAACGGTCATGTAGCGACCTTACGAAGCCCACCAAGGAAAGCTCGCCGTCGACTCCGTACAGTCTCCGGCCTGTTTTCCTGGTACCCCTGAACAGAACCCGAACGGCATGCAGGCGATCCGACTGCTCAGAGGGCCTCTGGCTTGTAGGGGTCGCACAAACCCGTCACCTGAGAGTCACCTCACATTCGTGCGTGGCGCATGCCGTCCCCGGAGTGACGCGCAGCGTCAGCCGGCGCCCGAGCCCGGTCACCTCGACGGTCGGATCCGCGCGCACGAGGGCCCGTACGGGATGATCCCAGACGATCTCCAGCGGCTCCCCGGTCCGCGGGGGTTCGCTCACGCAGAGGGTAGCGGTGCGCGCCCGGCGGCGTACGAGCACGCTTGTGCCTGCCGTGGCGCTCAGCGGCCCCGCGGTCCCGGCCGCCCAGAAGTTCGCGGCGGTCAGGCCGAGCCCGCCCACGTGGACGGCCTGGCGGCGGGCGTCGTTGGCGAGGACGGACAGCCAGTCGTGGTCGGCGGCGCGGGCGGCGACCGCACGGCGGGACGCGCCGGGCATCAGGACGTAGGCGTACGTCGCGTCGACGGGGTCCGTGCCGTGGTCCAGCCAGAGCGTCTGCCGGCGCCGGGTGCGCCGTTCGGTGGTGCTGGAGGTGTTGATGTCGGACCAGGCGCCGGTGCGGTCCTCGCGGAGGGTGTGGAGGACCGGCGTGTCACCCTGTCCCGGTTTCGGGAAGAGCCAGCCGCCGTGGCCGTCCAGGTGGGCCCAGTGCGGACCTCGCAGGAAGGCGGGGGTGCCGTTCTCGCCCAGGTTGCGGCTGTCGACGATCGTCTCGACCGGCACCCCGTCGGTGGCGGTGATCCCCGCGCCCAGACAGATCACGGCATCGTCGACGAAGAACCACGACTTGCGGGCCTCCAGCGTGGAGCCGAGCCCCTTGAGGTGCTGGCCGACGGCCGCGCAGGTGCCGTCCGTCGTGCCGCCGACCCATCGCACGTCGGGCTTGGGCTCGCCCCACTCGCCGCCCGCTTTGTCGGCAAGTCGCTTGGTGGACACGGTGGTTCCGGGCAGCCGGTACCAGTCGACGGTCGGCCAGAACCAGTCCGTGTACTGGTCGCCGCCCCGGGCGTTCGACCCGTTCGCGTCGTCTGCCTGGTTCGCCCACCAGAGCAGCATTCCGGCGCCGGTGTGCCAGCCGCGTGGGTTCTCGCCGTTGCCGCATTCGTAGTGGGCGATGCGGTCGCTCGCCATGGAGAGGTTCGCGGTGAAGCCGGGGCCGCGGTGCACGGCGCGGTCCATGGCGGAGAACAGGCGGTGTCCGACGGGTTCGGGGGTCGCCTCGATCGCCGAGTCCGCGACCGCGTGCAGCCGCGCGAGGTCGGCGACACCGAACTGGTCGGCCGTGAGGATCGGCGTCACCGTGTCCCGCTCGATCCACCCCTTGATCCGCCCGTACCAGCGCTCGCGCTCGTCCGCGTTCGCACCCTGGGCCAGCACCGCGATCGCGGCGATCAGCCCCTGCCCGTGGAAATGGTCGCTGCGCATCACGTGCCGGTCGTCGCTCCTCAGGTACCCCCGGCTGATGGCACGCCCGTTGACGCCGTCCATCACCAGCCCGTCGTGGATGAGGGGCGCGTAGGCGTGCTCGACGCTGTCCAGAACGATCTGCCGGTTCGGATCGGCCACCGCCCACGACGATCCGGCGAGCAACGCGAAGAGCCGCCCGAGCCCGTCGAGCATGACCTGTCCGTAGGTTCCCGAGTAGGCGACCCAGGTGTGCTGCACGAACGACCCGTCCGCGTAGAGCCCGTCCCCTTGTGTGACGTACGGGAAGACCGGCGAGAGGGCGTCGCGGGCGAGGGCGATCTTTTCGGGGGCGCGGCCGAGGATGCCCCGCAGGGCGACGGACCGGCAGAGGTCGACGCGGTTGGCGCCGGTGGAGGTGCCGGAGTAGTCGCGGAGCACGGCGTCCGGGACGAAGTGGTCGACGGCGGCGCAGGCGGCGGCCCGGCGGTCGTCGGTGAGGTGGTCGTGGAGGGCGGCGACGATGTCCATCAGCAGGCGGGGGCTGCCGATCTGCCACTCCCACCAGTTGCCGTAGCGGGTGGTGGAGGGGTTGTAGACCCTTGCGGAGAGGTGGTCGAGGCCGGTGAGGACGGCTGCGAGGAGGGAGCCGTCATCCGTCGACCCGGTGCCTTCCTGCACGTAGGCCTGCGTCATCGCCCAGAGCCTGCTGTAGCTCTGGGTGATGCCGGCGGGCGGGTCGAAGGGGTAGCCCGGCCAGAGCGAGGTGGGGGTCGGGGCCATGGCCGCCGCGAAGCCGCGGGCGAGTTCACCGGTCTGCCGCAGGCGGGAGGCGTAGGGCTCGGCGGCCGGGTCGTAGCCGTCGCCGAGGGCGATCTCCAGCCAGCGGCGGCGGAGGGTTTCGTACTCGTCCTCGCCCTCCTCCGCGCCGTACGCCGTGGAGGGCGGGACGACGGCTGTCGCGAGGGTCGCCGCCAGGGCCGCTGCGACAAGGAAGGTACGGCGCGTCGAAGTCATGTCCATGCCGTCTATCAACATCTCGACCCACCCGCCAGAGAGCGCGCCGAAGCAACGCACCGTAGCGTCACAAACACATTGCGGATGATGTTGAATATTGAACGGAATAGGTCTACGGTGTCTCGTGTTGGCCTCGTTGAAAGTTCAACATACTTCGCAGCCGCGGTTTCCGGACGAATCCGCGACTCGTCCCCAAGGAGCACGTGATGGGCATCTTCGGCCGCAAGACCACCGACACCCCCGCCGCCACCGGCACGGCCCCCGCCGCCGTGAACCCCGACCTGGCCGCGCTGACCGGCGACTACACGATCGATCCGTCGCACTCGACGATCGGCTTCGTCGCCCGCCACGCCATGGTCACCAACGTCAAGGGCAGCTTCCAGGACTTCACCGGCGACCTGCACCTGGACGGCTCGGACCCGTCGCGGTCCACCGCCACCATCGACGTCAAGATGGACAGCATCGAGACGGGCTCCGCGGACCGTGACGGCCACCTCAAGAGCTCCGACTTCTTCAAGACGGACGAGTTCCCGGCGATGACCTTCGTGTCGACCAAGGCCGAGGCGCTGGGCGGCGACGACTACCGGATCACCGGCGAACTGTCGATCCTCGGCACCACCAAGGAGCTCAGCATCGACCTGGAGTTCAACGGCTCGGCCAAGGACCCCTTCGGCAACGAGCGCGTCGGCTTCGAGGGCAAGGCGGAGATCCTGCGCTCCGAGTGGGGCCTCACGTGGAACGCGGCCCTGGAGACGGGCGGCGTCCTGGTCTCCGACAAGATCAAGCTGAACTTCGACATCTCGGCGATCAAGAACGCCTGACACCGTTCCGGCTGAACCCCCGGCGCCCGCGGCGCCCTGGGATCGCCCCCTGAGCGCGCCCGCCCTCGTACTCCCCCGTATCGGAGGGCGGGCGCTCAGTCATGTCCGATCGTGACTGTGCGGTGCGCTGACGCGACTACGTCAGGTGCGGTCGCGACTGCACCTGACCGAGTACGACTGAGCGTGACCACCTGGAACTGGCGTGTCCCGCCTGCGCGTGTGCCTGGACAACAACGGCCGTACGGACGGCCGTTGAACCACTCCTACATGCGCCCCTGCCGACCGGGCCGGGGGACTCCACATCCAGGAGGCGCGGATGAGCACGAAGACAGGACCCCAGCGTTATCCCGGCGCGAGCCGGTCGCACTGGTACCAGGACGACTTCGGCGGCGCGGCCATGGAGGTCAACGCCGTAGTGCTGCACACCACCGAGGGCCGCAATCTGCCGGGCTACCGCGGCGGGGCCTCGGCACCGAACCTCACGGCCGTGCCGGACCTGGCCGCCAAGAAGCTCAAGTGGTTCCAGCACTTCGACATCGAGGTGTCCTCGCGGGCGCTGGAGAACCACCGGGGCGGCGTCGAGACGAACACGCTGAACGTCTGCCAGGTCGAGATGGTCGGCACCTGCGACCCGAAGATCCACACCGACTGGAAGAGCGCGGGCCTGTCCCACATCTACTGGCCGGCGGCCCCCGCATGGGCCCTCCTGGACGTCGCCCGCTTCCTGGCCTGGATGCACCGCGAACACCATGTCCCCCTCACGGGGCCGGACTTGTGGCCCGCCTACCCGAAGTCGGCCGGCAACCGGAGCGGGCAGCGGATGAGCGGGGCGGCCTGGAACGCGTTCAAGGGGATCTGCGGCCATACGCATGTTCCCGAAAACGATCACGGAGATCCCGGGGCGATCGACTTCGACGGGCTGATCGCCTTCGCCAAGGCGGAGCTGAAGGGCTGAGTCCACGCTGCTGTTCCGGTGTGCGGTCGCGCACCGCGAGCGGCAGTCCGGCGATCGGCCCGGAGATCTGACGGTCCGAGCATCAGTTCGTCGCGGCGCCGACCGCCCTGCGACCTCTTACCGCCCAGGCCCGGGCGGTGAGCGCGATGGAACCGTCCGGCCTCCTGGGGACAGCCGCACCGAGCGCGTCACGCACTCGGTGCCGGTCGGCCGGTTCCAGCGAGGCCACGTAGCCCGGGGCAGGGCCCTGTCCCGCCAGGAACGGGTCCCACAAGTCTCCGAAGTCGGTGAAGACGGTGGGCACCTCGATCGACGTGGTGGACACATCGACGAGTCCCGCGTCAGCCCATACCGCGTGCAGGCGCTCCGGACGGCACACCGGGAAGCGACGGCCCTCGTCCAGTGCGGCCGCGGCCGGATCCACGGCGACGGCCGCGTCCCAGAAGCGGCGGATGAACCCCATGCCGTCGGCGTAGTCCCACACATAGGCCGCGACCAGGCCGCCCGGCCGGACCGCCCGGGCCATTTCCGTCACCGCCGCCGTGGGTACCGGAAGGAAGTTCAGGGCCAGACCGCTGATCGCCCCGTCGCACGATGCGTCGCCTACGGGGAGCGACATCGCGTCCGCCACGACGAAGTGCGTCGAGCCGGGAGTCGTGGTCCGGGCCGCGCCCACGAACTGCTCGGACCGGTCGATTCCCACCATCCATCGGGGCCGGCAGCGTGCGGTCATCACAGCCGACAGCACGCCGGTGCCACAGCCCACGTCCACCCACCGCAGCTTGTCCGCGCAGTCGAGCCATGCCGCGAACTCCTCTGCGACGAGCCGGCTCCACCGACCCATGTACCGCTCGTACGCAGAACCGCCCGCCCACACGTCGAACCGCTCTTTCGTCATGGCACCACGATCCCCGCCTCGGCGCGTCAGCGCCTCCCGCCTCACGAGCCGAGGCCAGGCGAGTGCCGACGTGGCCCCGGAATAACCCGGTGCGCGGGCGAGTGGCACGCGGCTAGCCTCCGCCCATGACCTGGTTGCCTGCTGAGTTCGTTCATCCTGTCCGTGTCGAGGTGCCCGGGGGGTACCACCTGCGCCCGATCTCCGGGGACGACGCCGCGATCGACTACCCGGCCGTGATGGGTTCACGGGAACGGTTGTGGGGGATCTTCGGGGAGGCCTGGGGGTGGCCCGCGGCCAGCATCACCTTTGAGGCCAACAAGGCGGATCTGGAACGGCACGCGGTCGAGATCGCTGCTCATGAGTCCTTCAACTACGTGTTGTTCAATGCCGCGGAGACGGTCGAGTACGGATGCGTGTACATCGATCCGCCGGAGAAGGCCGGTGCCGACGGCGAGATCTCGTGGTGGGTCGTGGACGACGCGGTCGGGACCGAGGTGGAGCGGGAGCTGGACCTGCTCGTACCGCGATGGATCGGTGAGGCGTGGCCCTTCGAACGGCCTCGGTTCATCGGGCGTGATCTGTCGTGGAAGGAGTGGCTGGCTCTGCCCGACGCGGAGTGAGGCACTGGGCGCGAGCCCGTTCCCTCACCCGTCTCTTCGCGCGTCTCTTCATGTGTCTCTACGTGTGTCTCATTAGGCGTCGCGCAGTCTGAAGAGTGCCGCTCCCGCGATCAGCACTCCGATCGCGTACGCCGCCAGGACGCCGAGGCCCGGCCACGGGCCGATCGGCAGCCGGGCCAGGTCCCGGGTTGCCTGGATGGACAGGCCCGCCGGCATGGGGGCCCAGCGTTCGACACGGTCCTTCCAGGTCTCGGAGGCCAGCATGTTCGCCAGGAGGGGCGTGATGTACAGGATGCCCAGGCCTGCGGTGATCGCGCCCGCACTGTCCCTGAGCAGGGCGGCCAGCCCCAGGCCGAGGAAGGCTATGAGGATCAGGAGAACGACCGAGCCGAGGGCCGCGCGGAGCGTGGCGGTGTCGGTGGGGGACAGCGAGGGATAGCCCTCCTTCGGGGTGAAGCCGTTGCCGGGGAGGATCAGACGGCCTGCCAGCAGGGAGGCCGAGATCGCGAGTATGCCTGCTGCCGCCGTTACCGCGGCGAGCACCGCGGCTTTGGACGCCAGGACCTTCGGCCGGTTCGGTATCGCCGTCAGCGTCGTACGGATCGTGCCCGTGCCGTACTCCGCGCTCATCGACAGGGCTCCGAGGATCAGCACCGTCGCCTGGCCCAGCCAGATGCCTGTCAGGCTCAGTTTCACCGTGTCCTCGTGGCAGGCCGCCGGGGACGGGCAGATGTGGGTGGTCACGGAGGACACGGAGGCCGCGCCCACCACGACCGTCAGCGCGACGGTCGCCGCCAGCAGCCACCACGTGCTGGGCAGCGTACGGAGCTTGGTCCACTCGGCGTGGACGGCCCGCTTCATGCGTCCCTCCTGCGCAGGCGCCAGGCAGCCAGGGCCAGCGCCACCGCGACGTACGCGCACAGAACCGCGAAGCCGTTCCAGGGGGTGAGGGGGTAACAGCCGTTCTCGGGGAGGCAGTTGCTGTCCACCTGCGGGTAGTGCGGGGCTCCTTGCTGGATCGCGAACGCCGCCGCCGGGGTCAGGCGCAGCAGCCAGTGCGCCACCGGAAGGGGCAGGGCGAAGGAGAGGATCTGCGGAAGGGTCACCAGGACGACCACGATCGTGATCGCGCCCGCGCTGCTGCGCAGGATCGTCCCCAGGGCGAGGGCGAGGACCGCGACGAGGGCCAGGAGCGCCGCACTGCCGGCCACCGCCCTCAGGGGTGTTCCGTCGAACAGGGAGACGTCCGGGAAGGCAGGCGGCTCGTAGCCGTTGGTGCGCAGGGTGTTCTGGGCCAGAGGGAATGCGATGGCCACCGCCACCAGGGCGGCGGCGAAGGTCACGCCTCCGATCACCATGCACTTCGCCGCCAGGACGCGGCCGCGGCGCGGGCTCGCCGCGAACGTCGTACGGATCATGTCGCGCTTGTACTCGGAGGTGATGAAGAGCGCCCCGAGGGCCGCCATGAACAACGCTCCGACGAAGACGCCCTGGAAGCTCATCTGGACGGTGTCGGGGCCGGTCTCGTCCGGGGCGATGTTGCCCTGGCCGGTGAGGTGGTAGACGCCCGCCGACACCCGGGTGGTGCCGGGGACGGGGGCCGCCGGGCCGGACACCGGGTTCGCCGGGTCGCTGGGGTGGATGCCCACGTCCGTGCTCGTCCATGCCGTGCCCGTCGCGCCTCCGGTCAGGCCGAGGTGGTCGAAGGAGGCCGTGACGGACGTACCTCCGGCCCTCTCACTGCTGCCGCCGAACGAGCGCTGCAGGTTGGTGTGCGCGGGGGTGGCGACGAACAGCCCCGCCTGCGCCGTCTTCGTCAGTCCGGGCAGCGTCACCGAGCCCGCCTTCGACCAGTGCGTGCCGTCCGGGGACTCGTACCCCGTCAGTCGGTCGCCCGAGCGGGTCAGCCGCAGCCAGCGCGGATCGCCCGAGGTGTTGCTGCCCGCCTTGTCGTGCGTGAAGTTCCACTGCAGGCGCACACCGTGGTCGGGGGTGACCATGAGGGCCGCGTACGGGCTGCCCTGCTTCGTGCTCTGCTTGACGATGACGCCGGCCTTCGCCCAGGGCTCGGGGTCGCGGCCGCCGTCGCCCGCCGGATCGGTCACCCGGGCGGTGATGCTGCCGTCGCCGGGGAGCGGCTGGTGGACGAAGCGGAAGCGGTCGACGACACGGGTGCCGTCGGGGCCGACGGGGATCTCCTCCCCGCCCGAGCTGAAGTGGGCGCCGCTCGCGCCCAGCAGCGAGAGCACGACCGTCACCGCGGCGCCGAGGGCCAGGACCAGCGCCCACACACGGACCGTCCAGAACTTGCTCCACTCCGCGCGCAGCAGCCGCCCGAAGGTGTCACGGCCCGGCTTGAGCGAGGAGCGGTACGGCGTCAGTGTCGAGGTCATCGGGTCACCTCGCCGTCCGAGGCGGCGGTGAACTCGGCCGCGTCCCGGGTGAGTTCCATGTATGCCTCCTCCAGCGTGGCCCGGTGGAGGCCGACTTCGGCGAACGGGATCCGGGCGGCGGCCAGCAACTCCACGATCCGCTCGGCCGGCAGGCCGGTGACCGTGAGCGTGTCGCGACCGGTGACCGCTACCGTGCCGCCCTCGCGGGCAAGGAGTTCCATGGCTTCGGAACGGGAGCCGGTGCGCAGGGCGACCCGGTCGCCGGAGGCGGCGGCGAGCAGGTCGGCGACAGCGGTGTCGGCGATCAGGCGCCCTCGGCCGATGACCACCAAGTGGTCGGCGGTGTCCTCCAGTTCACTCATGAGGTGGCTGGAGACCAGGACGCCCCGGCCTTCGGCGGCGAGACGGCGCAGGAGACGGCGGATCCACTGGATGCCCTCGGGGTCGAGGCCGTTGACCGGTTCGTCGAAGAGGAGGACTGGGGGGTCGCCGATCAGCGCCGCGGCGATTCCCAGGCGTTGGCGCATGCCCAGGGAGTAGCCACCGGCCCTGCGTCGGGCGGCGCTCTCCATCCCCACCTGCTCCAGAACCTCGTCGACTCGGCGCAGGGGCAGACCGTGCGAGTGCGCCAGCCAGCGCAGGTGGTCACGGCCGCGGCGGCTCGGGTGCAGCGCGGCGGCGTCGAGCAGGGCGCCGACCTCCAACAGGGGGGAGCTCAGGGCATGGTAGGGGCGGCCACCTATGAGCGCGTGCCCGCCGTCGGGGGTGTCCAGGCCGAGGACCGCCCGCATGGTCGTGGACTTGCCCGCTCCGTTGGGACCGACGAAGCCGGTGACCTGGCCCGGTGCGACCGTGAAGGAGAGTCCGTCGACGGCGACGGTCCTCCCGAACCGCTTGCGCAGCTCCTGCACTTCGATCGTTGCGTCACTCATGACCAGCGAGACTAGGGATCGCCGGGCATGGCGTCGTCCCGCCCGGGAGCCGTCTTCGCCGCCCCTGCCGTGAGGGACGCTCGCAGCTCGTCTCCCCCACGTGAGGGATGAACCCACGGGTGACGCGGTACGGCGCCGCCGACGGCAGAATGGCGGACGTGAGCGACGAGGCGATGGTGCGGAGTGCGGAAGGGGCCGGGGGGCCACGGACATGGCGGCTGGTGCGGCGCATAGCAGCGCCGGTTCCCACCCCGGCCCCGGCCTCGTCGATGCCTGCGCGCCTTGCCGCCCGCCTGCCCGCGTGGCTGTCCGGCCGCGCGTCTTCCCTTTTGTCCGGCCGCTCGTCCGGCGGCGCCACGCAGCTCCCCTCCCCCGTGGTGTACGCCGTCGGGCTCGCCCTGTTGGCCTGTGTGGAGGTGCTCGCCCGCGCCGGGAGTCTGCGCGAGAACCTGTCGACGGCGTTGCTGCTGGGGCTGTGCACGACGCTGCCGCTCGCGTTCGTGTTCGGCGTCGAGCGTGTGCCGGTGGTGCGGGCGGGAGCCGCGGTGGCGCTGACGGCGGCGGGGGCACTCGCACTGTCGCCGTTCCGGGCGCTCACCCTCGCCGGGGTCGCGTCCCAACTGGCCTGTGTGTACGGCCTGGGGAGAGCGGGGGCGCCCCGGCTCAGCGGGGCACTCGTGCTGCCGTACGTCATCCTGGCCCTGGTCACCCAGGGCGACACCACCACCCGGGTGATGGCCGTACTCGTGGCCACTTTGGCGTCCGCGGCCGCGGCGACGGGCATCGCGCATCAGGTCCGCGGCGCGCAGTTGGCGCACAGTGCCACCGAGCAGGCCTTCGCGGACACACTGCTGGCTCACGCGGCTCGTGGTGAACGGGCGCGGATCGCGCGGGAGTTGCACGATGTGGTCGCCCACCACATCTCGATGATCGCCGTCCAGGCCGAGTCCGCCCGGCTGACCACACCCGGACTGCCCCCGGACGGCGCCGCCCGACTGCTCGCGATAGGGGACACCGCGCGAGGCGCGCTCACCGAGATGCGGCGGCTGCTGGGTGTGCTGCGCGAGGACGCCGAGGTCGGGGTCACCCGGCGCCCGCAGCCGGGGCTGCACCAGCTGATGGAGCTGATCGACGAGTCGCGGGACGCCGCGGGCTCCGGTACCCGGCTGATCGTCAGCGGCCCGGTCACCCCGCTCGACCCGGGCATCGAGGTCACCGCGTACCGCATCGTCCAGGAGGCTCTCACCAACGCGCGCCGTCATGCGCCCGGGGCCGCCGTCGACGTGGAACTCCGTTATGCGCAGGACGACTTGAGGATCCGAGTGCGTGACAACGGACCCGGACCCGGAAGAGGGTCCGTGACCAAGACCGGGTTCGGGTCCGGGTCGGCGTCCGGGTCGGTGAAGCGGACCGGGTACGGGGCAGCCGCGCCGTCCACGGGGCACGGTCTCCTCGGCATGCGCGAGCGGGCCGCCACCGTCGGCGGCACCCTGCGCACGGGCGCGGCGACCGGCGGCGGCTTCCTGGTCGAGGCGCGGCTGCCCGTGCGGGCGGAGGCGCTGGCATGACGACACCCGCGCCGTTCGACTCGGCCGCCTCCACCGGTCCCGCCGACTCCCGCGCAACCCTCGCCTCCCCGGCCGCCCCCGCCCCCGTCCCCTCCCCCACACCCGCCCCCGCGCCCGCGCCTTCTTCTGCCATTCGTATCGTCGTCGCGGACGACCATGCCGTGGTGCGTGCCGGATACGCCGGACTGCTCGCCACGCAGGCCGACTTCGAGGTGGTCGGCACGGCGTGCGACGGGGCGGAGGCGGTGCGCGTCTGCCGGGAAGAGCTGCCCGATGTGGTCCTCATGGACGTGCGGATGCCCGTCCTGGACGGCATCCAGGCGACCGGTGAGCTGCTGGGCGCCGAGGTCGCGGGTTCGGACGCGCCACGCGTGCTGATCCTCACGACCTTCGACCTCGACGAGCATGTGTACGACGCGCTGGCCGCCGGGGCGAGCGGGTTCCTCCTCAAGGATGTGACGGCGGAGCGGCTCTTCGAGGCCGTGCGGGTCGTGGCGGCCGGGGAGGCCCTGCTCGCGCCCGCCATCACACGGCGGCTGATCGCCGAGTTCGCCCGGCTCAAGCCGCGTGCCCCCGCCGTGAGCACCCTCGCGGGGCTCACCCCGCGGGAGACGGAGGTGCTGCGGCTGCTCGCGGAGGGGCTCTCCAACCCGGAGATCGCGGCCCGGCTGCATGTCGGCGAGGAGACGGTGAAGACGCACGTCAGTCGTGTCCTGACCAAGCTCGCTCTGCGCGATCGTACGCAGGCGGTCGTCATGGCGTACGAGACGGGGCTGGTGGTGCCGCGCTCGGGGAGCCCGGCGTGAGCGGGCGGCGCCGCCGGGGCACCGGCAGCACCCACCAGGCCGAGGCCACCGCCAGGGCCGCGCCGACCGCGACCGCCGCGAGACGGGTCGGCAGCAGGTGCAGGGCGTCCTGGCCGTAGTAGCCGAGGAGGAGGGAGAGTGCGGTGGTGATGCCGGCGGCCCAGTAGGCGTAGGAGAGCGGGCGCAGCCACAGGGCCACGGCGAGCACGGCGAAGATCAGGACGACCGAGGCCTGGGTCCTGCCGTTGAGACCGGCTGCCGCCAGGCCGGTCGCGAGCAGCGTGCCGGCGCAGGCCCCGACCAGGCGCTCGACGCCTTTGCGCAGGACATCGCTCCGGCCCCGGTTGCCGCCGGCCGCCACATATGCGGTGAGGACCATCCACGGCCAGTGATGGTCGAAGAGGAGCCGGCCGAGAGCGAAGGCCGCGGCGATCGCGACCGCCATCTGCAGGGCCATTCGGCTGCTCGGCCGGGGGTGCAGCCGTGACACGCGCCGAGGGGAGACCGGTTCCGGGTCCGGGGGCCAGGGGCCGAAGCGGTCGCCGAGCGCCTGGACAAGCCAGACGCAGCCGCAGGCCAGTACGCCGATCACCGCCGACCAGCCCCAACTCACCAACGCATCCTGGGACTTCGGAGGCAGAGCCGGGCCGGGGACGACGAGTAGGGCGATCAGCGGCAGCGTCATGAGGGTGCCCGCCTTGGTGGCGGCCGGGCCATGGCGGCGGATCCAGATCGGCAGCGCGATGCCGGTCGTGAACACCGCGGCCCCGAGCGCGTAGTGCCGGGCGATCAGGTGGCCGAGCAGGGTCGCGGCGCCTGCCACGGCGGGCATGAGTACGCACGCGGTGAGCCGGCCACGGATGTCGGCGGTGCGCTGGGGGCGCGCCAGGGTGAGGGTCAGGGCGACCGCGAGGACGAGGACGTCCGTGTGCAGTGCGGCGGCGTCCTCCAGCCACAGGGCGGCGGCGTAGCAGAGCAGCACGGCCGTCATGGTCAGCGCTGCTTCGTAAGCGTTGCGTATGAGTTTGACGGTCACGGTCTCGACGTTAGCTGACGACTCACGTTCAGAGTAGTACGGAGTCGCTTACTATTGATTCATGGATCGTCTCTGTCACGCCGCCCAGGTCCGTCGCGGGATCGTCCGGCTCAACCGGCGGCTGCGGCAGGAGCGGGGCGACGGCGGCCTCAGCCCCAATCAGCTGGGGGTGCTCGGTCATCTGCACCGGTGCGGTCCCGCGACGCCCGGCGAGGTCGCGGCGGCGGAGCGGCAGCGGCCGCAGTCGTTGACGCGGGTCTTCGCCGAACTGGAGGCGGACGGGCTGATCACGCGCGGGCCCGGCACCGAGGACCGGCGGCAGTCCGTCCTCACGCTCACCGCGGACGGGCGGCGCGCGCTGGAGCGGGACATGGCCGAGCGCGACGCCTGGCTGGCCGCTGCGCTCGGCACGCTGAGCGAGACCGAGCGCGAGGTCCTACGGCTCGCGGGCGCGCTGATGGAACAGCTCGCCGACGCCGACGTACCTTCGGTCCGGGCCGGACAGAACACGGAGGGTGTCGCGCAGGACGGGCGGGAGCAGGGCTGAGACGGCGGTCCCGTGCGGGGCTTCGGGCAAGTGCCGAAGCCCCCGCTCAGAAGCCTCCGCCGAAGTCCCCGCCGCCTCCGAAGTCGCCGCCCCCGCCGTCGCCGAAGCCTCCGCCGAAGTCGCCCGGGTCGAAGTCGCCGCCGGAGACATCGCCGCCGTCGTAGCCGCCCGCGCCGAAGTCGCCGTATCCGGAGCCGTAGTCCGCCGCGTACGACGGGGTGGCCATCATGCTGCCGAGCAGCGTGCCGACGAGGAGGCCGGGGAGGAGGCCGCCGCCGAAGTAGCCGCCCGCCCAGGGGCCGTAGGCCGGGCCCGCGTCCCAGTAGGGGCGGCGGCCGTAGTCGGTGTCGACCTCGCGGATCGCCGGGTCGGTGCCGTCGGCCAGCCGGGCCCGGTCGGCCGCGCAGACCGGGACCTCGCGGGGTGCGCCGGCGGCCGGGGTCCAGGTCGCGTCGGCGACCGACGGGCCGTGCCGGGGGTCGAAGAAGCAGGGGGCTCGGCGTTCGGGGACCGGGCGGCCCTCGCGGCGCGCGGCCAGCACCGCGAGGGAGAAGCGGCCGTCCTCGAGGGCCTGTGTCACCGCGCGGACGTCCTCGGGGCGCCGGGCCGCCGCCATCAGCGACTTGGCCTGCTCATAGGCGTCGAGCGCGCGTTCGTAGTCCGCGCGCATCGCGTCGTCCGCGCCCGCCTCGGCCGGGTGGAAGTCGAGCCGGTCCAGTTCCTCGCCGAAGGCGGTGATGTCCTCGTCCACGACCACGCGGAGCTTGTCGAGCGCGGCCCGCTGTTCCTCGGCCCTACGGCGACGGCTGCGCCGTACGACGGTGTACGCGCCCGCGCCGCCCACGACGAGGACCGCGCCCACGGCGATCAGGGTGCCCGCCGAGACCCCGCCGCCCTCGTCGTTGCCGGAGGAGCCCCAGCTCGCCGGGGCCGAGCCGCCGACGTTGCGCAGCGCGCGGTCGGTGAAGTCGTTCAGCTGGGCCCTGGTGTCCTCGCCCTGGACGCTGGTGACCAGGTTCTGGACGGCGGTGCGGGACATCACCGCGGAGTCCGCCCGGGCGTCGAAACGGTCGCCCAGGCGGATCGCGTAGAGGCCGGTGACGCCGGTGTCCGTGCGGAGGTTGCGGAAGAGGTCCTGAGTGGGGAAGTCCGCGGGGAGGACGGCCACGAAGACGGGCTTGTCCGCGTTCTTGATCTTCTTGGCGAGGGTGTCGGTGTCCGCGGCGGAGAGCTGCGCCGAGGCGGCGGGGTCGACGTACACGGGGGTCTTGCGGAGGGCTTTCGCGACGGTGGAGACGTCGGTGGCCGAGGTGGCCGCGCCTGCCGTCGAGCCGGCCGCGTGGGCGCCGGGCGTGCCGAAGGACAGCGTCGCCATGGCGGTCAGCAGCAGCGCGGTCAGCAGGCCTGGGAGCCCTCGGGGCAGGGGGGCCTTCATGTCCTCGACGCTACCCGAAGGGACGCAAAAGGGGGCATCGGGGCGGGTGGGGGTTCGGGGATGTGATTCGCCCCCTCCGCCCCTACCCGTCCCGATGCCCTGGGGGCTGCGCCCCCTCTCCCCCTGCTCGCGCTCCGCGCTCGTCCTCAAGCGCCGGCCGGGCTGAAAGATCCCTCCCTCGGTCAGCCGGAAGCCGTCGCGTAAGCCTCCTGCAGTTCTCTCACCGCCTCTGCGTACCGGCCCGTCAGCAGCAAGTGGTCCGCGTCGGCGAACGGCTTGGCGAAATCGGGTGTCACATCCGAGGCGGCGGCAGCCTGCTGGACCAGGAGGCGGGCCTTCGTCACGGTGGCGCGGCCTGTGTCGTCGGCGCCGGTCTTCTCTGCCGCCCGGGCCACTGCGGCGAGGGCCTTGAGGGTGGTCGCGCCGCCCTGCGGAACCTTTGTGAGGGTGGTCAGGCCCCAGCCGTAGGGGAACTGGGGGGCGTACGACGAGTCGCCCACGTTGATCGGGAGTTGGGACTCCGACTTGGGCCAGGTGACAGGGAGTTGGCCGGTGAAGGGGCGCTTGCCGTAGAGGACGTCCGCGACGCCGTCGCCCTCTGTGCCGGGCAGCCAGGAGGCGACGAGGGCGTCGATGTCCCCGAGCCGGTCGCCGATGAGCTGCGGGCGGCCGGAGACGATGAGGACCGCGCACTTCATGGCTCCGCAGACCTTGTCGACGGCGGCCTTGTCCGCGGCGGTCAGTTCCAGGTCGTTGCCGTTGCCGACGTCCCCGACACCCTCGGCATAGGGGGTCTCACCCACGACGACCACGCCCACGTCGTAGCCCGAAGTCGGCGCCGAGGCGTCCTTGGAGTAGGTGACGCCGCCCCCGGAACCCGCGGAACCGACGGCCTTTCGCATGCCCTCGAGGATCGTCGTCCCGTCCGTGTTCTTCCCCGACGAGCCCTGCCAGGTGATGGTCCAGCCGCCGGTCTGGTTGCCGAGGTCATCGGCGTTCGAGCCGGCGACGTACACCTTCTGCGACTTCCTCAGAGGCAGGACGCCACCCGAATTCTTCAGCAGGACCTGCGACTTGGCGGCGGCTTCGCGGGCCACGGCCCGGTGCGCGGGCGAGCCGATGCGCGCCGCGCCGCTCGTGTCGGCATACGGCTTCTCGAAGAGGCCGAGCCTGAACTTCTGCGTGAGGATGCGGGAGACGGCGTCGTCGATCCGCCGCTCGCTGATCCGGCCCGCCTTCACCTCGTCGACGAGGGTCGTGCGGAAGTCCTTGTACGCATACGGAACCATGATCATGTCGAGGCCCGCGTTGACCGAGGTCCGCACGTCGGAGGCGTAGTCGCCGGGGATCTGGTCGATGGCCTGCCAGTCGCTGATGACGAAGCCGTCGAAGCCCATGCGGTCCTTCAGGACGCCGTTGATCATGTCGGCGCGGGCGTGCATCTTCACCGGGCCCTGGCCGTCGCCCAGGATGTCGAGCGAGGAGTACGACGGCATGACCGAGCCGATGCCCCGGTCCACGGCCGTCTTGTACGGGGCGAGGTGGACCGCTTCGAGCTGCTGCCGGGTGACCTTGGTGACGCCCTGGTCGATGGTGTACGAGCCGGTGGTCGACGAGCCGTACTCCGTGCCGCCGTCGCCCACGAAGTGCTTGGCGGTGGCGAGCACCTTGTCGTTGCGGCTCAAGTCCTTGCCGTCCGCCCGGCCTTGGAGTCCCTGGATGACGGTTTCCATGGAGGTGACGAGGGCCGGGTCCTCGCCGAAGGACTCGTAGCTGCGGCCCCAGCGTTCGTCGCGGGTGACGCAGAGACAGGGGGCGAAGTCCCAGGGAATGCCGGTGGACCGGACCTCGGAGGCGGTCACCGCGCCTGCCCGATAGGCGACTTGGGGATCCCTGGACGCCCCGATGCCGATGTTGTGCGGCATGATCGTCGCGCCGGTGAGGTTGTTGTGGCCGTGCACCGCGTCCACGCCGTAGATGAGCGGGATCTGGAACCGCGTTGCCTGCGCGCGGAGTTGGAAGGCGTCGATCATCTTCGCCCATGCCGCGGGGGTGTTGGGCGTCGGGGTCGAGCCACCGCCGGAGAGCAGGGAACCGAGGTCGTAGGCGGCGATGTCGCCCTGTGACGTCAGCGCGCCGCGCTCGGCCTGTGTCATCTGGCCGGCCTTCTCCTCCAGGGACATGCGCCCGACGAGGTCCGCGACCCGCTTCTTCAGCGGCACCTTCGCATTCAGGTACGGGAGTCCGTGGGCGTTGATGACGACCTGCGGGGACTCCGTCGGGGCCTTGGCGCCGGTGACCGTCAGCTTGAGCGGGACGGTCTCGGCGTTCTCGGCCGACCGGTCCTTGCGTGTGGCCACGGAGATCGTGCGGGAGGCGCCGGAGGCCGTGCCCGCCGGGAAGGTGAACTCGCCCTTGACGGGGGTGTAGTCCTTGCCGGACTCGGCGGTGCCGCCCGCGCTCTCGTACGCGACCGTCACGGGCTCCTCGATCGGGGCGGAGCCGGTGGTGGCGACGGAGAGTTTCACGTGGGCCGTGCCGCCCTCGGCGACCGGGTGGACGGCGGCGTCCGCGACCACGCCCGCACGCAGGGACTGGTCGGCCTTGCCGTACAACTCGACGTCGTCCATTGCGAATTGGCCCTTGAGGCCGACGGGGAGCGTGACGGCGTACCCCCACATCCGGTCCAGGCCGAGGACCTGGTCGATGCCGCCCACGGGCTGGTAGTCCGTGCGGTAGGTGAAGTCGGTGAAGGGGATCTCGATCTGCTTCCAGCCGGTGAAGTCGTCGGTGAAGGACGTCGTCCACAGCTCGGAGGCCTCGCCGTCGGCGCCGCCGTCCTTGATCTCGAAGCTGACCTTCTTGGCGTTGCCCTGTCCGTCCCACCACAGGCGGATGCCTTTGTGGGCGGACCAGTCGTGGGCGGGCGCGTTCGCGGCGAAGTCGTGGGTGAAGCCGCCGTAGCCGCTGATGTCGTAGGTGCCGGCGAGGACCTTCTCGCCCTCGGGGGCGTCGGCGCGGGCGGCCAACCGCAGGGCGGGCGGGTCGTCGCCGTCGCTGCCCCAGGTGAAGATGCCCTCGGCGGGCTGGGAGCCGAACGGGACCTCGCCCTCGAAGCGGTCGACGGGGACGGGGGCCGGGTCGTCCGCCGCCCGTGACGCGGTGGGCGACAGCAGTGCGGCGAACAGGGCGGTGCAGACGAGCAGGGCGGTTCTTGGCATGGACCTTCCCTCGACTCTCTGGTTCACTCGGGCTCACACAGTTCACTCATGACTTAGATCACGCCGTGAGTTAACTAGCGGCCCGCAGACCCGTCAAGACGTCTCGTCAGGAAGGGTGACGCACCCCATGAGGAGAACCCCCCACGTACTCCGGCTGCTGCTGGCCGGGCTGCTCTCCACGGCCGGCCTCACCGCGGCCGTGCCCCCCGCACACGCGGCCGGCGAGCAGGTGACCGCCTGGCTCACCACGACGGACGACGACGCCGGCCGGCACGTGGTCCGCGGCCTGCAGCAACAGGCGCCGTTCGCCTTCCAGTCCGGCACCGGGGGCGGCGGCGAGAACATCACCGTCGACGAGAACACCCGCTACCAGACGTTCACGGGCGGCGGCGCGTCCTTCACCGACACGGCGGCCTGGCTGATGAACAGCAGCGGAGCGCTGTCGCAGACGACGCGGGACGCGACGATGCGGAAGCTGTTCTCGCCGACGGACGGAATCGGACTGTCGTTCCTGCGCAACCCGATGGGCGCCTCGGACCTCGCGCGGTACGGCTACACGTACGACGACGTGCCGGCCGGGCAGACGGACGCCGATCTGTCGGAGTTCTCGATCGCCCACGACCTGGCCGACGTGGTGCCGTTGACGAAGCAGGCGTTTCGGCTCAACCCGGCCATGACGGTGATGGCCTCGCCCTGGACGGCGCCCGCCTGGATGAAGGACAGCGGGCAGCTCAACGGGGGCTGGCTGAAGGCGGAGGACTACGGGCCGTACGCCTCGTACTTCGTGAAGTACCTCCAGGCGTACCGGGATCAGGGCGTGCCGGTCTCCTACGTCACCGTGCAGAACGAACCGACCTGCTGCGCCGGGTACCCGTCGATGAGCTGGAACGCCTCCGGGCTCGCCTACTTCACCAAGAGCGAGCTGCTGCCGAAGCTCCAGGCGGCCGGCCTGCCGGCCAAGGTCCTCGCGCTCGACTGGAACTGGGACACCTACGACGGGTACGCCGCCCAGAGCGTCGACGACGCGGCGGTGCGCGCGCACCCGAACTTCGGCGGGATCGCCTGGCACGGCTACGGCGGCGACGTGGCGAAGCAGACCGCCGTCCACAACCGGTATCCGCAGCTGGACGCCTTCGGCACCGAGCACTCCGGCGGCACCTGGATCGCCGACCAGCAGCGCGAGGACATGCTCAACATCGTGGACTACACCCGCAACTGGGCGAAGTCCGTGACGAAGTGGTCGCTGGCCGTGGACCAGAACCGGGGGCCGCACAACGGCGGCTGCGGGACGTGCAGCGGGCTGATCACGGTGCACAACGGGGACGGGCAGAGCGGACAGGTCGACTACACCGTCGAGTACTACACGATGGGGCAGCTGACGAAGTTCGTACGGCCGGGTGCGCAGCGGATCGCCTCGACCGCGTCGTCGTCCGTGCCGAACGTGGCCTGGCGCAATCCCGACGGCTCCAAGGCGCTCATCGCCTACAACGACTCGTCGTCCGCCAAGACGGTGACGATCAACTGGGGTTCCCAGCACGCGACTTACTCACTGCCCGGCCGGACGTCGGCCACCTTCACCTGGGCGGGAACGCAGGCGGGCGGCGGTGACCGGGCGGGGGCATTCGTCGGGCTCGCGGGCAAGTGCCTTGATGTTGCGGGGGGTTCGGCCGCGAACGGAACGGCCGTCCAGCTCTACGACTGCAACGGCTCGACAGCCCAGCGGTGGACGGTGAAGGGCGACGGCACGGTCCAGGCACTCGGGAAGTGCCTCGACGTCACGTCGGGGTCCGCCGCCGACGGGGCCAAGGTGCAGTTGTACGACTGCAACGGGACCGGAGCGCAGCGCTGGTCGTACGACTCCTCGACCGGTGACGTGGTCAACACGGCGGCGGACAAGTGCCTCGACGTCATGGACAACTCGTCGGCGAACGGGACGCGGGCGCAGATCTGGTCGTGCACCGGGGCCGCCAATCAGAAGTGGCGCCTTCAGTAGAGGTGCTTTCGCCCCCTCCGCCCCAAGGACCAGGGGCGGAG